>CAZCFT010000011.1:0-40148 GCA_964498015.1 uncultured Ignavibacteriaceae bacterium | reverse complement strand
CCAAATCATGGCTGGAAATGATACTTGATGATATAGACCTGCACAAGTATTATTTAAATAGCTTAGCATCTTAGTCTCACAGCGCATTTCGTTAAGTTGGTAAATCCGGCTCTTGACGGGAACGTCTTGAGTCGGTCTGGCATCGGACCAGTTGACGCCGGTATCTCCGTGCCGTAAAGCAGGTTCTTAATAGATCGCATTCGTTTCTTGTGCCAGAATATTCACGAGAGCCAGTACAATATGATTGATATAGGCGCGATTTGCCGTATATTGAGTATAAATGAAAACAGGTAAGAAAAATATCGATCGAAAACCCTCCGACCGGGGAGAAGCGGAAACGGCTTCAGGAGCGACTGGTTTTAGGTTGACTTCCTCTTTTTTGCCCTCCGGTGATCAGCCGGAAGCGATAAATCAACTTCTTGAAGGACTAAACACGGGAGAAAAATTCCAGACTCTTCTTGGAGTAACAGGTTCCGGCAAGACCTTTACAGTAGCCAATGTTATCGAAAAATATGGTCGTCCAACCCTGGTCATATCGCATAATAAGACTCTTGCGGCACAGCTATATGGCGAGCTGAAAGCCTTTTTTCCTCATAATGCAGTCGAATTTTTTATAAGCTATTATGATTATTATCAGCCTGAAGCTTATATCCCAACGACAGATACTTTCATCGAAAAGGATACTGCTATGAACGAAGACATCGACCGTCTCCGACTCCGGGCGACAGCCTCGTTATTGGAGCGGGAAGATGTTATTATCGTGGCTTCTGTTTCATGTATTTATGGCCTCGGTTCGCCGCAGGATTATAAAGAACTACTGCTGTTTCTTGAGGTGGGGAAGAAGGCCGACCGTGATGCCATGATCAAATCATTGATTGATATCCATTACAATCGAAATGATATCGATTTCTCGCGGGGGAATTTTCGTGTAAGAGGCGATACAATAGAACTAATTCCCGCCTATCAGGAAACTGCCCTGAGAATTGAGCTTTTTGGCGATGATGTCGAGAGAATCAGCGAAATCGATCCGTTGACAGGGGAGATTCTTTCGGAGAAAATGAAGGTCGCCATCTATCCGGCCAAGCATTTCGTCCTGACCGAGCCTAAAATGGAAATTGCGGTCGTGGAGATTGAAAAGGAGCTGGAAGACAGGCTTATGGAATTAAGAAATGCCGGAAAGCTTCTTGAAGCTCAAAGATTGGAATCGAGAACCCGCTATGATATTGAAATGATGAAGGAGATTGGGTATTGTAGCGGGATCGAGAACTATTCACGCCATCTGACTGGACGCCATCCGGGTGAACGCCCGGCTACTTTGATAGATTTTTTCCCGAAAGAGTTTCTTTTAATCATAGATGAGTCGCACCAGTCTGTTCCCCAGATAAGGGCGATGTTTGCCGGCGACCGTTCGAGAAAGGAAGTGTTAGTCGAGCATGGATTTCGACTTCCGTCGGCGCTCGACAATCGGCCGCTATTTTTTGATGAATTTGAGTCTCTGATAGATAAGGCGATATTTATATCGGCGACACCGGCGGATTATGAGCTGGAGAAATCGGGAGGAGTAATTGTTGAGCAGGTGATCCGGCCAACCGGTCTTTGCGATCCCAAGATATCAGTTAAACCTCTTAAGAATCAGGTGGATGATTTGATCGAGGAAATCCGGCGGCGGGTGGAAGTCAAAGAGAGAATATTAGTCACTACTTTAACTAAGAGGATGGCTGAGGATCTGTCAGAATATTTAAGCAAATTGGGAATCCGCGTTCGTTATCTACATAGTGAAATTGATGCCATTGACCGGACGGAGATTATCCGTGGCTTGCGATTGGCGGAGTTTGATGTGCTGGTGGGGATAAATTTATTGCGGGAAGGATTGGATCTTCCCGAGGTTTCGCTGGTAGCGATCTTGGATGCCGATAAAGAAGGGTTTCTGCGGTCGGAGCGGTCGCTTATCCAGACGGCAGGAAGGGCGGCACGGAATAAGAATGGCGAAGTGATTTTCTACGGCGACAAGGTTACAGATTCTATGAGAAAAGCGATTGAAGAAACGGATCGAAGGCGTCAAAAGCAATTAGCATATAACAAAGAACATAATATCAATCCGGAGACGATTTTCAAAACCAGAGATGAAATCCTTCAGGCAACCCGCTTTGCCGATTCCAAAACAGCCGAGCCGGAGAAATTCGAAAAGCCGGACTACTTTGCGGATATGACCGCTGAAGGACAAATGGCTTTTCTAATGAAAGCTATGAAGAAGGCGGCAAATAATCTTGAATTTGAAACTGCGGCCGCCCTGCGGGATGAAATAAAGAACTTAAAGTCAGAGCTGAAGAAGAAGCGGAGTAGGAAATAAGAAAATGTCGAGAATTGTAAAATTGATTCTGATATCGATATTATGTGTCGGCCTGATGCCCGACGGCTGTTCAAAGAGTCCTTCAGTTATTGAGTATTCCTATGACGATATGATCCGCAGTTTTATTCTGGATTCGGAAACGGGACAAACGTTGTTTTCGCCCAATCTATATTCTACAGAGTCATTCTTGTTTGGCGATTCGGGGCAATTATGCTTCTATGGTTTTGATTCAACAAAAAGGTCTATCAACATCGCAATTGCCAAGAGACCCAAAGATATTCCGCCCTACAATGGAATATATGATGCGCTCGCCGCGGTTACAGACAAGTATTTTGGGAAACTGATGCGAATAAACGGGATTGACACAACCCTTGCATATGAAATGCAAAATTCTATTGTCCGCTATGGGTATTTCATAAAGCCGTTTGATGACTGGTATCCTTATCGAGGATGGGAATTTTGGGGTTTCGTAGGGGGGAAGTATAGTTCCGAGCTTCCATCTGGGAATCGCTTCATAATGGGCTCGGATGGCATGACAATGCCGGCATTGCCCCCCCAGGGTGAGCCTCCGGCTATCAATTCACAATCAAATTCTGGTTATTATATTAATTTTGATGACGTAAAGAAATTCACTCGAGGAGATTCCATAACTTTGCATAGCCGTGAAAAGGATCTTATCTTTGTTGAAACGGCGCCAGGAATAATCAAACCTCTTACGACCATTCCTGATGGCAATAATTATCGGGCAGGATGGATGGTGTCCTCCGAAACTAATAAATTATATCATTTATTGTTGTTCGATAGGGCCGGGTATTTCGTGGTGGACACGATTGGGCAGATAATCGAGTCCACGCTGATTAAGACAGATGACTACCTGATACCGTTTGGAGTGAAGTTATAGGCGGCGCATCGTTCTGCACACAATATGAAAAGAATTTCCTACGCTTTTCCGGGCGCTAAGGTCTTTTATCTTCATTTCGATAACTCCTGCAAAAAACTTATAAACCCATGGCTTAACTGTTGGACAAATTAGCAGTCCTTAACTCCTTATAATATCATGTGTTAGTGAGGCGTTTGCTGTCGATTCTTTTGAATTTGGTATATCTGATCCACAGAGCGCCAACCGGCATCAGGCCAAATATCCTTTGAGACCAAAGGGCAAGGAAATTGCGGAGGTAAGGCTTGGCAAAATATAACTGCCTATATTTATGATTAGAACGAGTTTTGTTGAAATAGCAAAAGAGGATTGGTTTGGAATTAATAATGCCTCTTAGGCCATTATCATATTTCAGGTCGCCAGCGACTCATAAATCGATTTTTGGCTATGAGTACCCCCAAAAATGGCTTGACATAAGCCATTGTAGGAATATATTACTGTTGGTTTTTGTAGCAGTACTACCTGTTTTTGCATATGCCTTTTTGGCATTATCCAGCCGAAAGTATGGGCTGGATTTGAAAAGACGACTGAGATGTAGTAAAGGGGTAGGTCCTGTCCAAGTATACTTCACCGCCAGTAGAAAGTATCTGGATTCGATAATTGTATTGATTTGGAGGAACGATGAATAGATTGAAACTGCTTTTAATCGGTGCGGTTTCTTCGATTTTGCTTTTTGCCGCTTTTCCGACATTTGCTCAGGATGCGGGGGTGACAGCATTATGGCCTCCCACATTCGAGAATTTCACGCCGCAAGATAGCTTTTATATCTGCCAGGGTTCGACCATTTATGATACTGTCACGGTCACCAATTACGAACCGAACCAGATTATAACTATCACCAAGCTTTCCGGGCCGGGCGATTTTAATTCCATCCCCTCGGTGTCGCCGGCCTACGGATACTATTCGTATATCCCAACTTCTGAGGGCAGTTTTCAAGTGGTTTATGAAGCCCGGAATAGCGGCGGCCGCAAGGTGCAGGCTACCAAGACCTATTATATTTTCTTCAACCATCCACCCCAGATTATTACCGGCGATACCTCTTTCTATGACTGCTTCCCGTCGCAGACATATACCTACGATGTCCACGCTACCGATTTCGAAAATGACCCTCTTACTTTCAGCATTTTATCCGGCGAGGGGACTATTGATCCGATTACAGGAATCATCACATATTCTGTTGATTCATCGGGGAGATATTGTTTTCAGATTGAAGCCGCTGATTCGTGCGGCTCGGATACGGCGCAGATTTGCGTCAATGTCAGCTTAAACACCTTGCCCTCGCTGGGCGGGTTCTCCCAGAAAGCTGTTCTTTGCGCCCCAGACAGTATTTGTTTTACAATTGGAGGTTATGACCCTGATGCCGGGGATTCGCTTGTCATTACCAAGATATCAGGCATGGGAAGATTCGAAACGATAGGGTTGGATTCCGGCAAGACATGTTTCCTGCCGGACAATGTTGACTCTGCCGACTATATATTTATTTATGAGGCAACCGATAGATGTCTGCGTGGGGAACTCGGTAATCCTCCGCTTAATCCTCCGCATGTAATTGACACGGTTATATATACCGTCATAATTTCCCCTGCCCCGGCTTTATCCTGCCCGAAAGATACAAATTTATTTATTTGCCATCCCGATACTATATGCTTCCCGATCGGGAATATATCAAATAACGCCGCTGTCCAGGTGTCCCCTCCCTCAGCGTGGTTTGACTATCAAACCAATTCTGTTTGCTTCTATACAAATTGTTCTGTGGTGCGACACATTAAAGTAGTGGCATCGTCCGCATGCGGGACCGACAGCTGTCAATTCACGGCCAATGTGACCATGAATTCTGCTCCGCTGGTGATACTGGCTCCGGATACGTCGGCCAAATTCTGTGCGCCTCAGGCGCTTTGTATTCCGGCGGGCATCAGCGATGTAGATAGTAATATTATCGATATTTCTGTTTCAAATGGCGGTCATTATAATTTTATTACGGGAACAGTCTGTTTCACACCCGACAAGACCGGCGATTATAATTTGATTCTGACTGCTACTGATGCCTGCGGAGCAATAGGCATGGATTCAGTATCGGTTCACGTCAGCATAAATGAACCCCCGACTATTACGTCCGATGGCAATTTTTCCATTCCGCTCTGCTCTTTGAAATCAGTATGCGTCTTGGTCTCCATAGATGATGCCGATATGAATTTGAAAAGCATCACTGTTTCCCCCTATGGCGAATATGACGCTCAGGCAAAGACTCTCTGCTTCACACCGACGCATTTTGGCATTCATAGGATTGCTTTAACGGCCCTTGATTCCTGCGGCGCCGGCGCCTCAGACAGCATTAATATAAATATTCTGCAGAATACCCCGCCGGTGGTACAGTCAGGCCCTGACAGCGTCGTATTTCAGTGCGTCCTGGGCACGATTTGCTATCCTATAACTATCAGCGATACTGATAATGGTATCATTAGCATTGTGGTCAATAACGGCGGCGGCTATTCTGACAATCAGGTCTGCTTCATGCCGACTCATGACGGTGAGTATAAGATGATCACTACCGCCACAGACTCCTGCGGCGCCATTGATATGGATACGACTACCATAAATATTATTCTTAATGCTTCCCCGATAATACACTCTGCCGTCGATTTCGCAATTGAGCAATGTGCGCTTTCTGAAATTTGTTTTAAGGTTGACGAAATCAGCGGAAATATTAAAAATATCACCGCCAACAATGGCCAATATGATCCTCAAACGGGCAATCTCTGTTATCTCCCCGCATCATTCGGGATTGACACCATAATTGTCACTGCTATCGATTCTTGTGGAGCGACGGCAATCGATACTACAATTGTTTCAGTTAATCAGGGGGCTACTGCTCAAATAACCTGTCCGGCGCCGGTGAATATGAATCTTTGCCAGCCGGATACGATCTGTATGCCGTTATCGGTTTCGCCCGCTTCCGCGACAGTCGCCACATCTGTAGGGCATTATTCCGACGGTCAGTTGTGTTTCTATGCGGCCAATTCCGGGAAATATGATATTCAAGTTATTGCGGATGCGCCGTGCGGCAGTGATACATGTATTGTCTCAGTCGATGTCGCTATCGGACAGGCTCCGACGATAACATGCCCCGGACAGCCAATAAATTCCTTTCTCTGCCAGCCCGGGCAAGTTTACGTTGAACTTCATATCTCTGGATATCAAAATATTGTTGTCAATGGCGCCAGTTGGGCTGACGGCATATTATGTTTCACGGCTGATACATCAGGGGAATATGATTACGCTATAATTGCCTTGAATGAATGCGGCGCCGACACTTGTCTGCTTACTGTCATGGTTGAAATAGGCAAGATGCCCGACATTACCTGTCCTGCGGCGCCGATAGATACTTTCCTCTGCGCTCCGAGCGAACTCTGTATCAATGTCCCAATAACGGATTATGATAGCGTGAGAGTTGATGGCGGCAGTTGGTCTAATGGAAACTTCTGCTTTAGCGCTGATTCCACCGGTAATTATAATTTCACGATTAGCGCTATGAATAGATGCGGCGCTGACACCTGTAATTTCACAATTAAAGTTACCATGGGAAAATTGCCATATATAAGCTGTCCACCGGCTCCAATCGATACATTTATTTGCGCTCCCACGGAGATATGTATTGATGTGCCCATAATTGATTATGAAAACGTGACGGTGGAAGGAGCGAGCTGGTCGAACGGCAATCTCTGTTTTATGGCCGATAAGACCGGCCGTCTTGATTTTGCGCTTATTGCGTCCAGTCAATGTGGCACAGATACATGCCATGTGACGGTCAATGTAACGCTGGGCAGTTTGCCGGTTATTAGCTGTCCCCTTGCGCCGGTTCAATTGACCGCGTGTAGAGGAACCGATTCTGTCTGCATCGATCTGCCGATTACCGGCGCCGATGAAGTCCATTGTGTTTGGGCGACCTGGCAAAATGGCGTGTTATGTTTCTGGCCCAATGATATCAAATATGGCGACTCTATTACCGCCACGGTCATAGCGTCTAATGGGTGTGGAGCCGATACCTGTGAGGTAACGGCGTACATACATTTAATAGATCCCCCTGTTATAAATTGCCCTCCGGGCGGGAATTTCAATGCTTGCGTCGGGGATACAATTTGTATTCCGCTATATGTTTCGCCCGGATCCGATGTCGTTGTCACAAACGGCATTTATAATCCGCCGGGTAAATCATGGGATACCGGAAAGCTCTGCGTGGTCGCCTACGAGACCGGAACCATCACCACGACTATCATTGCCACGAATAATTGCGGCGCTGACACCTGTAGTGTGGCGTTTAATATCACAATTGGCGAGAAACCTCAGCTGATCTGTCCGCCAGAGACTACTATTACCCTCTGTACCCCTCAGATGGTTTGCCGCCCGGTTGAGATAAATCCGGCAAGCTCCAATATTACAATTTTGCCGGCCGGAACCTATGAAAACGGCGATGCCTGTTTTATGGCGGATACCGCCGGAACATATAATCTTAAGGTCAAGGCTGAAACAACGTGCGGAGTTGATTCCTGCAATTTCAGAGTCGTTGTCAAGTTTGACCAGCCCCCTGTAATCATAAGCATGGATACTGCGATATTTGCCTGCTCATTGGGAAATATTATTTCTGCGGCAATAAAAGCCTCCGATTTTGAGAATGACCCGATCACATACCGGTCGCTGACGCCTTCAGGGCATATTGATTCTATATCGGGCCTTCTCAGCTTTAGCGCGGACAGCGTGGGCTTGCATTGTTTCAGTATAATTGCTTCGGATTGGTGCGGCGCGGATACATCGTCCATATGCGTAAATGTGACAGTTAACGCTCCGCCGGTCGTTATTTCCGGGAATGATACGATTATCACGGAATGCACTAATGAACCAATATGTATTAATGTCAATATATCCGATGAAGATAATAATATCGATTCAATTTATGCTACGCCTGGGTTATATAGTAATGGCAAAGTCTGTTTTACTCCGCCTCAGGTTGGCGTCTATTATGTAGTTACTACGGCGGTTGATCATTGTGGGGCGAGGGCTGTTGATACAACCATCGTGACGGCAGAAATGACTCAGTCTATATTATTGGAATGTCCGCGCGATACAGCGATATTCCTTTGCGCGGCCGGAAATGTATGTCTGCCTATCAGCGGGATTCCCCATGGGGCGATAATCCATGTGAGCCCCCCCTCAGCATGGTTGAATAGCGATACCACGGGCATCTGCTTCTACACGAATTGCTCGGTAGTGAAGAATCTGAAAATAGCGGTAGAAAATGCCTGCGGGAAAGACAGCTGTTCTTTTAAAGCTACTGTTACGATGAATTCAAAGCCTCTGGCTATTTTGGCTCCTGATACAACCGTCTCAATGTGCGATTTAAGGGAAATATGTATCCCCGCGGGGGTGAGCGATGTGGACAATAATATCACAAATATAAGCGTTGCCCCGTCCGGGTCGTACAACCCCATTACCGGTCAGGTTTGCTTTATGCCTTCGGGAGCAGGTACATATATAATAATCCTACGGGCGACAGACGCCTGCGGGGCTATCGGCTCTGATTCCGTAAGGGTCACAGTGAATCTTAACCGGCCGCCTGTCGTGAATTCTGATTCTGATTCTACTGTTTCTCAGTGCAAGCCGGCTCAAATATGTTTCGGCGTCACAGTTTCGGATCCGGATAATGAGACGCCATCTGTTGTTGTGTCTCAACTTGGCGTATATGATCCAATTGCCCAAAAGGTTTGCTTTACGCCTCCGGGGGCCGGAACGTACAAGCTAATCATCACTGCCACAGATCACTGTGGCCTGACAGCCAAGGATTCGACGATAATTCGCGTTACAACGGGTCCAACAGCGCAGGTTACATGTTCGCCTGATACCACCGCTTTTCTCTGCGCGCCGGATACAGTCTGGCGCGGGGTGACAGTGCTACCGGAGACAGCGCAGGTAATTGTTTCTCCAGCCGGCGTTTATCGAAATGGAAAAGTTTATTTTAAGGTCGATACGTCAGGAACCTATGTTGTTACTGTAATCGCTCGCGCAGAATGCGGCGATGATACCTGCAGTTTCCGGGTAAATGCGCAAATTAATACCGCTCCCGTCGTCAATGCCGGCGCTGATACAACATATTTCCTCTGCAATCTTACCCAGATTTGCAGTCCGGTAAGTGTCACTGATCCGAATGATAATATCAGGTATATTTCTGTTACTCCAATGGGAAACTATGACCCGATAACCGGCAGGATCTGCTTTACGCCGGACAGCACAGGGATTTATTGTTTGAAGGTTAGCGCTGAAGATTATTGCGGTTTATCGGATACAGATGAAGTTTGTATTACTGTTACGGCTGGGGCGTCGGTAGATATCCAATGTCCGCCTGATCCATTTACCCGGCATTTATGCAATCCGGGACAGGTCTGTGTGCCATTGGTCGTGACGCCTTCGGGCGCTCAGGTGACTCTATCCTATGGAACATTTTCCAATAATCAGGTATGCTTCGGGGCCGATACGGCAGGTACCTATAGAATAATGGCAATTGCGACGGCATCATGCGGGGCGGATACCTGCAATTTCTCAGTGAATGTAATCTTTGATCCGATAGCAGTGATTACCTGCCCGGATTCGCCTACTTCCGTGTCGCTCTGTGGGCCGGATTCGGTCAAAATATTGTTGCCGATTAGTCCCGCAAGCGCCATTGTGACAGTTTTGCCTAATGGAAATTATAATAGTTCTACGCACATGGTATCTTTCTATGTCGCCGCATCAGGGACTCATACTCGTACAATTATCGCCTCGGCTACTTGCGGCGTCGATACCTGTATTGTCACGGCTAATGTGACAATCGGTCAGGCGGCGCAGGTGACCTGTCCGGGTAACATCGACACCACCGTATGCGCCTCTTTTGTCTCGCAGATATGCTTCCCGGTTACCGTTACGCCCTCGGGGGCTACGGTAAGGGTTCTTCCGTCCGGCGCTTATAGCGCGGGGAATGTCTGTATTCCGATTTCGGGAGCGGCAACATATCCGGTTTCGGTAATTGCTTCCACAATTTGCGGCGCAGACACCTGCAGTCTTAATATTAAAGTCAATGATAATACCGCTCCGATTCTGACGATTCCTGCCAATGCCGTACTTCCAGTCTGTGACGATAGTATCCGGGAGATTTGCATCGATGGCATATTTGCCGCGGATATCAATAATGACAATTTGATCATAACGCAAATTTGCGGCCCCGGAAATTATTATTCGATTGAACCGGATAGTGGAAAAGTATGTTTTACGCCGACCAATATTGACACCACCTATAACTTCTGCATACAAGTAAGCGATGGATGCAGGACTATCAGCAAATCATTCTCAGTTACCGTATATCCGTCTCCGGAATGTCTGATCTGCGCCGACCTGTCAATCCAGACCGATTCCTGCGTTGTAGTTGGGGCGACAGTTCCGGTTAAACTCATGGTATCGACTCGTGATTTGATTGGCGGTTTCGATTTGCTGGTGAGCTATGATGTCTCGGTTACGTCGTTACTCAGTGTTATACAGGGTGATGCCATCAGCGGCTGGGAGTATTTCACTTCCCGAGCGGGGACGGTAGGCAATTGCGGCAGTTGCCCGTCAGGGCTTGTTCGGATAGTTGGGATCGCAGACATGAACAACGGCCCATATCATCCGCCATCTGACCAATATAGTCCGAATGGCATCCTGGCTACAATTAATATGAGGGTTGCGTCCGACCAGAATCTGGGGGGACAATTTCTGCCGATAGGATTCTTCTGGTTTGACTGCGGCGATAATGCTTTCGCTGACCAATCGGGAGTTAACCTGTATATTGATTCCAAGATATATTATAGCTCCGGCTCTATAATTTGGGATGAATCTAATGAGGGATTATTCCCTGAGGCTAATCGACCGTCTGGGCTTGGGGCGCCTGATACATGCATGGCGGGGAATAAAGTGACTCCGACTCGCTGTGTCAGCTTTCACTTTGGCGGCATTTGCGTCATACATCCTGATTCCATTGACGCCCGGGGCGACATTAACCTCAATGGCATACGTAATGAAATCGGCGATGCCGTTATTCTTACCAATTATTTCTTGTATGGATTGGCGGCATTTGTCATATCAGTTGACGGCCAGACGGCCGCATCAGACGTGAATTCCGATGGATATGTGCTTACTGTCGCTGATCTTGTTTATTTGATAAGAATTATCACGGGCGATGCAGAACCTCTTCCCAAGATTTCGCCAGACTTGGCCAATGTGGATCTGTCTACCATAGCTGACAACAATTTGCTTGCTCTGGACATAGATCACCGTAGTCCAATCGGCGGCGGTTTCTTGACCTTCAAATATGAAGGTGTGAAGCCATTGAGCATCGAAGCAGGGGAGAGCGCAGGCGAAATGACGGTCCAATCTGTTATTACCGAATCGGAAATCCGCGTGCTATTCTATAGCTTCGACCGCGGGGCGATGATTGACGCGGGTAGAGGGGAATTGGTTAGAATCCAGTATGCAGGGAGCGGCTCGGTGGAGCTGACCGAGGCTTCTTTTGCCAGCTACAATGGAGTAATGCTGACGACGAGACTGAGCTCCGGTTCCATGCCGAGCCAATTCAAGCTTTCGCAGAATTATCCAAACCCATTTAATCCGAATACGACTATCGAACTGGGCCTGCCCATTCCTTCTGAGTGGCATCTGAGCATAATTAATGTCAATGGACAAGTTGTGAGAAAATTAAGCGGATATTCTGAAGCCGGAACGACCACTATAAAGTGGGATGGCTATAATGATTCCGGTCAGCCGGCGACATCAGGAATTTACTTCTATAAAGCTGAGGCAGGGTCATTCTCGGCGACAAGAAAAATGATTTTGTTGAAATAATCTCTTATTCGTTTCTTCCAAGTGAGCCGCTCCATCGTTAAGGGCGGCTCTTTTATTTGTGATATTTAGAGCCTGAAATGATTGAAAAGGCGCGAAAGAGCTGTTCCAACAATACCGGGCGGATAAGTTGATGCGACATTGTCATTGGCGAAAGGGAAACAATATCATTGCATGATTCGATAATTGCCTTATCAAGTCCATAAATGCCGCCGATTATGAAATCACAAGCGCCTGTTTTGAGCATGAGATTCTCGACATATTTTGCGAATTTCACTGAATCGAATGATTTCCCCGTATGGGCAAGAGCAATCCGATATTCTGCCTTGAGATATTTCTGAATGTTGATGGCTTCAGCCCGCCTCAGTTCCTTCTCCGTCAGGTTACTTGATTGTTTAATGTTAGGAACATAAATCATGAAGACATCGGCAAACTTTTGCAAGAAGGTCAGATAATGCTCGACCGGGCTATCCACCCAATATTCTTTGTTCTTGCCGACGGCTATGATATTGATGTGAAACATCAGCCGGACATGGCCTTTAAATAAACTTTTCGAACCCGGGGACCATCAAATTCACAGAAGTAAATACCTTGCCAGACTCCAAGCAGTAACATCCCACCGGATACAATTACTTGCAGTGACGACCCGATCAGCGA
This sequence comes from uncultured Ignavibacteriaceae bacterium, assembly GCA_964498015.1. Lineage (GTDB taxonomy): Bacteria > Zixibacteria > MSB-5A5 > GN15 > PGXB01 > CAWEZN01. The sequence goes on along the minus strand of CAZCFT010000011.1, from coordinate 27,309 downwards.
GGATTTGATATGGGCATCAGAGTTTCCCTCGCCGTGTGCGTAGGAATCACTTTTAGGAAATTCCCTGCCCAGTTTGAATAAGATATCAAAGGCGACGTCGGGATCGGCGTTTTCGTTTATGGTTACTGCCGCAGTCGTATGGGGCACAAAGACTATAATAATGCCGTCCTGCAATTTGGCCTTCGCCGCAAAATTGCGGACAGTCTCTGTAATGTTGATTAGTTCTTCTCTTCGATGCGACTTAATCTGGACTTCCTCAACCCTCAAACAGCGCCTCCACAAAACTTTCAGCCTCAAAAGGCTGTAAGTCTTCGATACTTTCGCCGATTCCAATAAAATCAACCGGAATAGAAAGCTCCTGTGCGATCGCCACTATTATGCCGCCCCGGGCGGTGCCATCGAGCTTGGTCACTATCAGCCCGTCACATCCTACCGCTTCGGTGAAAACTTTCACCTGAGAGAGAGCATTTTGGCCGGTGGCGCCATCAATGATGAGCTTAGAGAATATTTGCTCCGATGGTACAACTTTTTCAGTGACGCGTCGAATCTTTTTCAATTCCTCCATCAGGTTCATCTTAGTATGTAGCCGCCCGGCCGTATCGACGAGGAGATAATCGACCCCTTTCATTTTGGCGGATGAAGCGGCATCGAAAGCGACCGATGCCGGGTCAGCTCCGGACTGTGCTTTCACGAATGATACGCCTGACCTCTGCGCCCATATCTCAAGTTGCTCCACGGCGGCGGCGCGGAATGTATCACAGGCCGCTATCATGACATTCTTGCCGTTGTTCTTAAAATAATGAGCTAATTTGCCGACGGTAGTAGTCTTGCCGGCGCCATTGACACCGGTGACCAGCCAGACAGAGGGTTTCTTGCCGTCGTCAAAGGATAACTTTCGCCCCGATTCAAGAATCTCTCTGATTTCATTTTTGAGAATCCGAAAGACGCAATCGCTATCGGTCGCCCTGGCTTCAACAGCTGATTGACGCAATTTTTCAATGATCTTCTCAGTTGCGACGACTCCGATATCGGCCTTGAGAAGGGACTCTTCTATTTCGCCGATCAGTTCATCATCCAGCTTTCGGCCGGATACAATCTGGCCAATGCGGCCCAAGATGCTGTCGCGGGTTTTCGATAGAGATTCTTTAAGTTTTTTCAGTCCTGAGAACATGTGAGAAGCTCAGTTGTCATCGATATTGGCGGAAGAGTCAATATGGGTTTCCGCAGAAATCCTTTTCTGAAGAAGCTGAGGGATTTCAGCCTCCCGGCTAAAGGCAAGATCGTCCATCGAGGTATTCACCAGACCGTTTTCGCTTTCTTCATTGAAACGAACGGAGACGACTCTTGAGATGCCGGGATGTTCCATGGTGATTCCATAGAGAACGTCCGCGGCTTCCATTGTGATTTTATTATGCGTGATGATTATAAACTGGGTTTGGTCTGAAAAAGTTTTAATCATTTTGAGGAAACGATGAATATTGGCATCATCGAGCGGAGCGTCTATTTCGTCGAGGATGCAGAAGGGAGATGGTTTGACCAAGTATATTGCTAAAAGAAGGGAGATAGCCGTGAGGGCTCTTTCGCCGCCGGACATCTGAGCAATCGACAGAAGTTTCTTTCCTCTCGGACGGGCAATGATTTCTATTGGTGACTCGAGCGGATCGCTCTCCTCCAGAAGGCGGATATCAGCATCGCCGCCGGTGAAAAGCTCTTCGAAGACTTTTTTGAAATTGTCTCGCACATCATCAAAGGTAGAAAGGAAAAGATTCCGCGCCGCAACATTGATTTTACTTATGGTCGATTCAAGCGTTGATTTAGCGTTGAGCAGGTCATTAAGCTGTGTAGTAAGAAATTCCTGCCTTTCTTTGGAACTCTTGTATTCTTCCAGAGCGAGGAGGTTTACAGCCCCGAAGCTTTTCATGATCTCTTTTAGATCGTGCATATGCTCGACCCTCTTCTCAGCGGGGAGGGCGGCATCCGGAGGCTCAACGGAGATCATTTCAATATCAATATCATACTCATTGTTGATCTTGTCGATTGTACCCCGAGTTTCGGATTCAATTTCGGTCAGGCGCAATTCCACACTATGTAGTTTGGCGACAATTTCCTCGCGCAGATGGCGCAGGGCTTTTATTTCTTTCTCGCGATTATCAAGATTTTGCTGCATTTCGCCATGCCCCTGACGAATTTGGGTCTGCTGATTGGAAAACTCCGTTCGCGCATCAAATACTTCTTTTAGATTGTGTTCCAGTATGGCGATTTTTTCAAGGCCGGACGTGACTTCGATCTCAGCTGAGGATATTTCTGATTGCTTTTGCTTACTAATTATTTCAATCTCTGAAATCAGTTCCCCGGTGTGCCTAATCTGGCTTTCCAACTGCTGCATCTTGCTCTTATGCTCGATTTGGCTGATCTGCAGGCCGGAAAGACGCTTCTGGACTTCGTCGGATTTTGCCTCACGCTCGCTTATATCGCTTTCTTGTTTGCCCAGTTTCTCAACTATGTCATTTTTCTCTCGAGCCAACTGGTCATAGTTGAGAGTAAGAGTGTACTGCCGAGTTTTTAGGGACTCTGATTTTTCGGAGACAGCATTCCTTTCCTTTTCAATTCGTCCCAGGTCGCTTTCTGCCGTCTGAAGCTCATACTTTAATGATGTTATCTCTCTCTCTATTTTTTCATATTCTTCATTCTGCGCATCGAGTTCGGCAATAAATCGTTTCAGTTCGGATTGACTGCCGCCGAGTTGTGAAGTAACGTCATTACGAGATTCCTTTAGAGTAACCAGTCGTGCGGAGATATCGCTCAATATTTTTTCCTGTTCAGCCACTTTTTCTCGGCGTCCAAAGAGGGATAATCCTTCGTTGGAACCGCCGGTGATGATTGATTTTGATTGATACATTTTCCCTTCGGTAGTGACGACAGAGTAAAAGGGCGGCAGGGATTCAATCAGCGCATCGTAATTCTCCGGTCGAACTACAGCGATTCTCGAAAGGAGCAAATGGGCAAGAGGTCGCATTGCGTCGCTGACGGTGACATATTCATCAGCCCATCCCAGAAAGCTTTCGTCGTTCAGCTGTGGCCGCGGCGCAAAAAGATCAGTCTCGGCTCTATCCATGGTAATAATGCCGACCCGGCCTTTTTTCTCCCGCCTAAGGTGGGCAATTATGTCATCGGCTGTCATGCGATCCCTGCAGATAAGATATCCCGCCATTTCGCCGAGGGCGGTTTCAATGGTATCTTCAAATCCGCTCTTGGGAGTAATATTATCAGCCAGTGTCCCCATAAGCCCCGCCCAATTATCTTTATTTTCAAAAGCCGCCACAACTCCGGCGCCGTATCCTTCATATTGGGTAATCATCTCTGTGAGTAGATGCCTTCTGGCCTCGGCGGCTTCCATTGCGGAGGATAATTCAAAGATTTCGCAGGAGAGTTCGTCCGACTTTTCGCTGAGAAGAGTGATTGCATTTTCAACCTCTGATTGCCGATGCCGGAGATCGTTGATCTGTTCCCTGAGATGAACTAATGTCGATTCCTGCCCTGATATTTTTTTCAGCAATTCAGTTTTCTTCCGACTGGCGATTGAATGAAGCGATTCGAGCTCCGATAGTCTGGAATTTAGCTCAGCTTCCTGTTCCCTGAGATTAGCGCCATCGCTTTTTCCCGCCGACAACTGTCCTTCCAGAAGCATTAGATTCCTGCTCAGTTCTTCTCGCGTCTGTCTTGAAGATAAAACATGCTCATCGGCTTCTGTAAGACAACTTTCATTCTCAGATATTTGGTTCTGAAGCTCCTGCAATTCTTTTCCAGTTTTCTCCACTTCTTTTGAAAAATTATCAATCTGCTCCAAAAGGATATCTCTTCTTCTGGCAAAGGCTTCGATATCAATAATATTCTTTTCTTTCAGCCGACGAGCGTTTTCCCTCTTTTCGCCGAGGATGGTGACCTCTTTTTCAAGTGAATGTCCTGCCTCTGATTTTTCATAAATGCGGTTGGATAATTCGTTGAGCTGACGGTCCAGATCGATCAACTGTTTTCTTTCCTCTTCCTGTTTGGCCGAAAGGGTGTCAATGTCGGTATCATATCTTAATCTTGAATCGTTGAGCGATTCCCGATGAGTGGTCAACTCTTGACGTTCTGAGCGCAGTTTCTCCATCTCGGTCCTGTTCAGGAAAATATCCCAGCCCTTTAGCTCTTCGGCGATCTTCTGGTATCTCTCGGCCTTTTTCATCTGGCGGCTGAGAGAGTTGACCTGAGTGTTTACCTCGGCAACAATATCTTTAAGGCGCAATAAATCCTGTTGGGTGGCTTCAAGTTTCCTGATGGCCGCCCTCTTGCGGTTCTTGTACTTGGAAATACCGGCAGCCTCTTCGAATAGGAAGCGCCGTTCCTCGGCGCGGTCGGATAATATCGCATCAATCATGTCCTGCTGGATGACTGAATAAACATGCGCGCCGATGCCGGTATCCATAAGCAGATCGGCGATATCCTTTAGACGGCAGGGGACCTTATTCAGTAAGTATTCTGATTCGCCCGAGCGGAAAAGACGGCGCGTAATCTGAACTTCGCTGTACTCGGTTGGAAGAATTCCCTTAGTGTTTTGAATAACCAGCGTCACCTCAGCCATCCCGAGAGGTTTCATATCGCGGGTACCATTGAAAATAATTTCTTCCATTTTGGTTCCTCTGAGTAGAGAAACTTTCTGTTCGCCCAAGACCCAGCGGATAGAATCGAGGATATTTGTTTTGCCGCATCCATTCGGGCCGACGATGGCGGTGACCCCGGGAAGCAATTTTATAACGGTCTTATCCGGAAATGATTTGAATCCAAGCAACTCCAATCTTCTTAAATGCACAATTCCTCCGGAATGCTAATTAACGGATTCGTCTGTAGTCAAGTTCTGAGAATTTTTGATCTTGCCGATCATTTCGACAATAGATTTATAAATATTTTTTTCATCTCTCAAATACTTGCTCTTAATCTCAAGGTTATAATATGGCGCTCCCAGTTTGTTTCCTCCCCCGATACGAATTGCCTTGGGAAAGGAAATAAGAATCGACTGCACGAAATAGCTGGAGGTCAAATTCAGGTCCAAGATAAGATCAAAACTGTTTTGCCTGAGAAGTTTCACATAATTCTTCTTGGCCAGGCCGCTCCAGCCGATCTGGTCAGTAGAAGGGGTCAAAATGCGATACCCCTTGCGCGGGAAAATGGCATAAACCTGACTTCCGGGAGATGCCAGCAGATATATTTCAGAGGTAGAAAATATCCGGGTCAATTCGGGAAGCAATGGTTTTATCATGGTCAGCTCTCTTTGGCCAAGTGGCAGGCAGATTAGAATATGTTTTCTGTCATTCAAATCCTTCGGAAGCGACATCGGAATCGATTGATATTCCTTCAGGAGAAGACGTAGTTTAAGACGCGCCGCAAAATCCTTAATCCCCAGCATGAGAGCTATCCTCAGGAAGTAGATAGAAGGCCCTTGCATTATCCCGATTTATCTGCAGGTTCTTAACCGGTAGACCGCCGGAAGACAGAGGTTTTAGAAGTGTATCATTGAGTTTTATTTCCAGTCCGTGCGGATTTCCGGCTGAGATGTTGAAACGGTTGATAGCTCTGAAATCATGAGATGTGCCCGGGCTTAGATTTCCAAAGACCAGTGTGTCCCCGTCGGCCACTACAACCATCCAACAGGTTTCTCTGACGGTAATATTGAGACGCATACCTTGCACGGGAAGATTTCCGGAGAGCCCGGAATCAATTGCCATTGTATCAAAGGCAGGGATTGCTTCGTCTTCTTCCTGTTGGGTAACAGCCGGCTCATTGACAGGAGGCTGATTGAGTTCCTGAGAATCCTTACCCTTAATCAATATGATTGCTATCGCCGCTCCGCCCAGCAGGACGATGCTAAGGAACCAGAAAATATTTTTAAGTTTCGATTTCTCCTCTTCGGTCTGATTATGAGTTGCGATAGCGACAGGGGAAGGGAGATTATTTGCAGGAATATCGTTGGCCTTGATGGATTCTTCAGGCTCGGTTTCCTGCGCGAACAAAGCGTCGGGGTCTAAACCGAGTTCTTTTGCATAAGAACAGGCAAACAGTTTATAATATACAAGGCTGGGAAACTCTTTCGACTCGCCATTTTCGATGGCATCCAAATACTTCTCAAATATTTTGGTTTCTTCAGCCACGCTCGGCAGATCCCGGCCAAGCTCAATTCTTTTTTTTCTCAGGGTCTCCCCGATTTCAACGAAGTTATTGCTCATATAAAATAACTATTATGCCATTTTTGCCGCAAGTTTGTCGAGCAGGGTCATTGGCAAACCGGTCACATTATCAATATTTCCTTCAATTCTGTCAACTAAAAAACCTCCCAATTCCTGAATGCCGTAAGCGCCGGCTTTATCGAGCGGCTCGCCGCTCTTGACATAGTTTATGATTTCATTAAGCGATACATCATGGAAATAGACATCAGTTAATTCACAATCGCTGAACAACCTGTCCCGGGCGTCGAGCAAGGCAATGGCAGAGCATACTGTGTGCATATTTCCGGATAACGCTGTCAGCATTTCGGTTGCATTTGTAGGGGAGACAGGTTTGCCTAATACTTTTCCATGCAGTATCACAATAGTATCGCATCCGAGGGCGATTTCCTTGTCATTTATCAGGTTTCTAACGGCCTTTGCTTTCTGTTCTGCCAGTATTATTGCCAGCTGTGATGGGTTTAGCTCAGAATTGTTATTCTCTTCAATATCCGGCGTAATTTGCCTAAATGGTATACCGCAATTCCGGAGTATGCCTACGCGTCTGGGAGAACCTGACGCAAGAACTAATTTATACCTTCTGAGCAGATTATCAATGTTTGGATAAATCATCAGAGTCAAGCATTATGGTGACCGGGCCATCATTGACCAGCTTTATTTTCATTTTGGCCCCAAAAATCCCTTTTTCCACTTTTAGATGGGACTTTTTCAACTCCTCGACAAAGAGTTCATAATATTGTTTGGCCTGTTCAGGGAGCATACTATTATCAAAACCGGGGCGCCGCCCCTTGCGGCAATCGGCATAGAGCGTGAATTGAGAAACGGCCAAAAGCTCCCCTTTGATATCCAACAATGATAAATTCATTTTCTCTTCAATATCTTCAAAGACCCGTAAGTTTAGGCATTTCTCAGCCATTCTGGCGATATTGTCTATGCTGTCGCCTTTCTTGAAACCGCAAAGAACCAGAAATCCCTGAGAAATTTGGCCGACCGCCTGACCTTCGACCCTAACCTCAGCTTTGGCCACTCTTTGTATCAAAAGTTTCATAAAATTATGCGTAAATATATTAGTGTAGAACATTAAATCAAATGATTATGATTGCGATTGAAATAAATAAACATTATTATCTCACCCAAAGTAAGCGAGCGCCGAAAAAGCGTTATTGAAGTCATTGCGGGCCACAGCGAGATAATCTCTACTGTTGTCTGAGGAGATTGCTTCGTCGCTTCGCTCCCCGCAAAGACGAAATACTGCTTTTTCTATACTCATAGTAAGACGCCAGAAAGGGTAATTCGAAATGGAATTCGGTGGATATTCTATTGGCATCGACATCGGTTCGGTCTCGGTCAAAGTGGCTGTCTTGGATGGGCAATCCAAAATTGTTAAGACAGCTTATAAGAGATTTCACGGACGACCATATCAAACGCTAAGGGAATTGCTGGAATCCGCGTTTCAGGATTTTGCCAAGAATCGGATCAAGCTCGGTTTTACAGGAATCGGCGGCAAGACCGGAGCCAACATTCTTGGAGGAAATTGTTTTGGCGAAATCCCGTCCATAGCTGCGGCGAATTATTTTCTTTTGCCAGAGGTCAGGACGGTGATCGAAATGGGCGGAGAGGATTCCAAATTTATCCAGATTGACCCCGAAAGGCAGATCGTGACCGATTTCAGCATGAATAACCTTTGCGCCGCCGGTACCGGATCATTTCTGGATCAACAGGCTGGACGGCTCAGAATATCCATCGATGAGGAATTTGGCAGGCTGGCCCTGAAATCGGAAAACCCGCCCCGCATCGCAGGAAGATGCTCGGTTTTTGCCAAGTCCGACATGATTCACCTTCAGCAAATAGCCACGCCTGATTTTGATATAGTCGCCGGTTTGTGCTACGCTGTGGTTCGTAATTTTAAGAGCTCTATTGCCCGTGGCAAAAAATTTCTTGCGCCAATCGCATTTGAAGGCGGTGTAGCTTCAAATCCGGGCGTGGTAAGAGCTTTTGCCAACATTCTCGAGATTGACGAGACGGAATTAATCATACCGGAATATCATAATGTCATTGGCGCAATCGGAGCGGCATTGTTGGCCTCCAAAACTTCCGAAGGTGATGCCATAATGATTGATTCGAGGAAGATATCCGGATATTTGCAATATCGCGGAATTCCAAAAATCGGCCGGGAGAAGCTGACTTTCGACTACCCCGACTCGAAGTTTTATTCTCTCACGACCCAGAAATATTCTGGTCATCTTGATAATCTTGAAGTTTATCTTGGGATTGATGTCGGATCATTGTCAACTAATTTAGTCTTAATCGACAAAGAGAAAAATGTCGTCGCCCGCCGCTACCTCATGACTGAGGGAAGACCGATAGAGGCCATCCGGCGGGGGCTGTCGGAAATCGGAGCTGAAGTAGGGGACATGGTTAAGGTAATCGGAGTGGGAACAACAGGCTCCGGAAGATACCTGACCGGTGATTTTGTCGGAGCCGATATTGTAAAAAATGAAATTACGGCTCAGGCAACGGCGGCCATAAATATCGACCCGACGGTGGATACTATTTTCGAAATCGGCGGCCAGGATTCCAAATATATTTCCCTAAAGGATAAAACAGTTATTGATTTTGAGATGAATAAGGCCTGCGCCGCGGGTACCGGCTCTTTCCTTCAAGAGCAGGCGGAAAAACTTAATATCAACATTGAAAAGGAATTCGGCAACAAAGCGCTTTCGGCCAAATGTCCGGTCGGTTGCGGCGAGCGTTGCACGGTTTTCATGGAATCAGATCTGGTGAGCCATCAGAGGGGGGGAGCAACCACCGATGACCTTATCGCCGGATTGGCTTATTCTATCGCCTCAAATTATCTCACCAAGGTGGTCGGAGACAGAAAAATCGGCGACAATATCTTTTTCCAGGGGGGTGTGGCTTGGAATAGGGGCGTTGTGGCCGCTTTTGAGAAATTGACTGGCAAAAAGCTTACTGTTCCGCCGCATCACGATGTCACAGGCGCCATTGGCGCCGCAATTCTGGCCATGGAGACCGATCAGGGGAATGGCTCAGGCTTTAAAGGATTCGACCTTTCCAAGAAAAAATATACCCTATCTACTTTTCCATGTAAAGATTGCTCCAATCTTTGCGAGATAAGGGCAGTTGAAGTGGAAGGGGAAGAACCGCTTTATTATGGGAGTCGATGCGAAAAATATGATGTGAAACGAAGAGATGAAAAGGAAAGAGTTGCCGACTATTTCACTCTACGCCAGCAATACTTCATGAGAAGATATATTAAGGTTGAAAAGCAGAGTTTAAATAGAGGCAGAGTAGGAATTCCGAGAATACTGCATTTCTATGAATATTATCCATACTGGAAGGCGTTCTTTGAAACCCTCGGTTATGAAGTTGTTAATAGCGACCTGTCTGATCACGCTATTGTGGAAGCGGCGCTTGAGAAATTTGCCGCTGAAACCTGCTTCCCTGTAAAAATGGCCTTTGGGCATGTAGATAATCTCTTGAAAAAGAAAGTGGATTATATTTTTCTCCCGGGGATGATAAAATATACCGGGGAAAATACTGACGACTACGGGAGCTACATTTGTCCCTATGTTCAGACAATCGCCAACACAATCACAGCCAGATTTGATTTTGCTTCCGAAGGAGTTAAATTTATCGGCTTCCCCATTAAGCTTCAGAGAGATATGCAAAAGATGTTCAATGGCTTAAATCCATTGCTTAAAGTATTGGATATATCCGACCGAGCCGCCCGGGAGGCGATACATAATGGATTGCGAGCTCTTGATATGTTTCGCGGAGAGCTGGCTAAAGAAGGCCAAAGAATTTTGCAGAATATCGAAGAAGATGAGAAATGCATCGTGATTATCAGCCGTCCGTATAATGGCTTTGATCGCCGGCTTTCCTTAGACATTCCGGATAAAATCAGAAAACTTGGCATCAAAGTCCTCCATATGGATTTTCTTCCGCTGGAACTCGATACAGAGGACCTTTCCTCCATGTTCTGGCTCTATGGCAGAAAAATTCTTGCCGCCTCTAATTTCATCCGTCGCCATCCCAATCTTTACGCAGTCTATTTGACATCATTTGGATGCGGGCCAGATTCTTTTATCACCCACTTTTTCAGACGAAATATGTCCGGCAAGCCATATCTTCAGTTGGAGCTTGACGAGCATTCTGCGGATGCCGGAATGATAACCAGAGTTGAGGCCTTTTTGGATTCGCTGAGATTTTACAAATATGCTCCGCCTATTACTGAATTCACTCCCGCCAACCATAATTTCTCGCCTTCAGAAAAAACTATCTATCTTCCCAATATGTGCGATCATGCCCATGCAGTGCGGGCGGCTTTTGTCAGGTGCGGAATCAAGGCTGAAGTGATGGATGAACCCGATGAAGAAAGCTTGACCTATGGCAAGAGGTTCACCTCGGGCAAGGAATGTTTTCCATGCGTCGTGACAACAGGGGATATGATTCGCAAGATAACTTCAAAGGATTGCGATCCTGAAAAATCGGTTTTCTTCATGCCCGGAGCAGATGGTCCGTGCAGATTCGGACTTTACAGTCAATTTCACCGCATCGTACTGGATGAATTGGGATATAAAAATGTGCCGATATATTCCCCCAATTCAAGAACCTCATATACTGATTTCGGTTTGGGAAAAACTCCATTCCGCAGATTGGGTTGGAAAGGGATAATCTTTGTCGATTGCCTCATCAAGGCTCTTCTGAAAGTAAGGCCGTACGAAATCGAGAGGGGGCAGACGGAAAGACTCTATTACAAGTATCTGGGGGAGATGGAAACATGCATGCTGAATGATGGCGATATTCTGAAATTAGGTGAAAAGGCCGCGCAGGAATTTAGCCGGATTCCAGTCACGCCGGAGGTTAAACCGGTGGTTGGTCTGGTCGGAGAAATCTATCTTCGGAACAACAGATTTTCCAATAACCATCTGATTACAAAAATAGAATCGTTGGGGCTTGAGGTGAGATTGGCATCTTTTGGAGAGTGGGTGAATTACACATCATATACTTTCAGGCTCGATTCATTTGCCAACAAGGATTGGAAGGCGATCATTATGGCAATACTACAGAAATACTATCAGGGCCGTGATGAACATAAAATCGAAAAGAGCTTCATGAAGCATTATCCGATACCGTCTGAAATGCAGGTTTCAGGCGTGGTGAAGCTGGCATCTCCCTATCTTCCGGTGGCAATTAGAGGAGAAGCGGTCTTGTCGATTGGGAAGGCAATAGACTTTGTCAGAAACGGAGCTTGCGGCATTATAAACTGCATGCCATTTAACTGTATGCCGGGAACGATTGTGACTTCGCTTTCCCGCAAAGTTTCTCATGACCTTGGAGATATCCCTTGGCTGAATATCAGCTATGAAGGTCTTCAGGACACCGGCGAAGAAACACGGTTGGAGGCTTTCGTGGATCAGGTGAGGAATATGTCCGAATCGATAAAAGAGAAGGTTGGGATAAGCTGATATGCCGCCGTACAGGGGAAATGATTTTTCTCAAATAGCTGACGAAATCCTTGAGGAATATTGGAAATTTTCTCCATCGTCCGCCACATTTGCAGGGATACATAAATATGACCATGAACTGGATCATTTCGATAAGGCCGCTCAAAAGGCGTTTCAGAACAGATTACGGTATTGGCTTGATATACTCGGCAAATTCAAAAAAGATGGGGGACTGTCTTCTGATAATTATCTCGACGCCGAGATGTTGATCTGCAATCTGGAGAAAGATATCATTTCGTTTGATCTATTCAATCGTTTCGACCGCGATCCCTCTTTCTATCCGGGCGTTGCTATTTTCTCCTGTCTTATCTTCACGATGCGGAACTTCTGTCCAAAGGAAGAAAGATATCGCCTGCTTGCGCTTCGTTTAAAAGAGATACCCCGCTTTTTGAAGGAAGCAAAAAACAATCTTAGCGCCGCTGAATCGATACCGAGAATATGGCTGGAGATGGGCAGAGAAATAACTTTATCAGGCAAGCAGTTTTTCACGCATCTAATGATGCATACGTCTGGAGAAATACCCTCTCTAAGAAATGATATTCTTGCCGCCGCTACACTGGCATCGAAGGGATTTGAAGACTATTTGAAATTTCTTGAGAACGAATTAAGCGCTAAGCCTGACGGCAGTTTTTCATCGGGAAAAGACTATTTTGATTTTATAATGAAGAGGCATCATTTGCTCCCGTATGATTCACAGAATCTCGAGGAAATTGGACTTGAATATATAGAAAAAACTATTCAGGAAATGCAGTCGGTTGCCAAATCAATTGACCCGGGAAAGAATTGGGAAGAAATAATCAATGAAATAAAAAAGGATGCACCTTCAGCAGACCTACTTCTTGACCATTACAGGCGGGAAATAATAAAAACGAAAAAATTCATAATTGAAAAGGATTTGATTACACTGCCGGAAAATGAAACTCTGGAAGTTATTGAGACACCCATGTCAGAGCGGCCAACCCTGCCCTATGCCGCCTATATGGCCCCGGCGCCATTTGAGGACGATCAGCGGGGATTTTTCTGGGTTACGCCGGTTGACTCAGACTCACCCGAGAGGGCGGCGGAACAATTGGCCGGTCATAGTAAGGCGGCCATTGAAGTCAGGGCCCTTCACGAAGGATATCCCGGTCACCATCTACAATTGTGCATCGCCAATAGGCTAAAATCCAGAGTAAGACGGGTTTTCGGCACGACAGTATTTATTGAGGGGTGGGCGCTATATTGCGAGGAATTGATGAAACAGTTCGGATATTACAGCGGAAAGAGAACAGAGTTAATTCAACTCAAGGATCAACTCTGGCGAGCCTGCCGCGTGTTAATCGATGCTCGACTTCATACCGGGAAACTTGACTTTAAATCGGCCGTTGATTTATTGATCAAGACGGCCAAAATTGAGCGGCATAATGCCGAGGCTGAAGTGCGAAGATATTCCCAAACGCCATCACAGCCGATGAGTTATCTCATCGGGAAAATCGAAATTATGCGATTGGCCGGGGAGTATCGCAAAAGATACCCTAATCTGCCATTAAAGGATTTTCATAATAGGCTTTTGTCCTATGGGTCGATTCCAATCTCGCTTCTCAGCACAACTATATTGGGAACAAATCAACGGGCGCTGTGTTAAAATAGCGCATATAAAACATTAAGGTTTTTGGAGAGATTTATGAGCAAACCAATAGTGATAACCGACAGCGCTTTTGAAGAGGAAGTTGTAAAATCAGATAAGCTGGTTGTGGTTGATTTTTGGGCGGTCTGGTGTGGGCCGTGCAAAATGATCGCGCCCATTCTCGAAGAGATAGCAACCGAATATGACGGAAAATTGAAGGTGGCGAAGGTTGATGTCGATTCAAATGCAAAAATAGCCGCTCAATATGGGATAATGTCGATCCCGACCTTGTTATTCTTTAAGGACGGCAAAGTCATCGATCAAGTTATCGGCGCTATCCCCAAGGCGCAATTGGTCAATCGCCTCGCAAAGGTTTTGAGTTGATGGATTCCGTTTCCGAAGATAAAGGGGTGGGGTGGAAGAACCCGCCTGCGAAGGAAATTGACGACCTTCTAAAAAAATCAAAGGTTATTGCAGTAGTTGGACTCTCCTCTGAAGTATCCCGTCCCAGTCATGGCGTAGCAAGCTATCTCAAAAAGCAGGGATATACTATTATTCCGGTTAATCCCAAGGAAGGTGCAATTCTGGGAGAGAAGTCATATCCTGATCTGCGCTCCATTCCCCTGACTGTTGATATTGTTGATGTTTTCAGGCGGCCTGACGCCGCCCTTTCGATAACTGAAGAGGCGATCGCCATAGGCGCTAAGGCTGTCTGGTTGCAAGAGGGCATCGTCTCCATACCCGCTTTTCATAGAGGGAAGGAGGCTGGTCTTCTAATGATTATGGATCGATGCGTCTTTAAGGAACATTCCCGCATGATTAATAGGTAATTGAACTTATGGACATCTATGATATTATATTCCTGGTTGCGTTCTTAATTGTCTGGCTGTTATTAGTTGTCGTCATTTTTCCTCGATTGGGCGTCAAGACCTGAGTTACTGATTCATGTAACGCCCAGTTGGGCAGTAAAAATTCTGATGAGACCGCTGATTCTTCAGGAGGGAAGAACTAACAAAATTCTGATCCCCGTGGCGGCGATTGACTTCCGGCATAAAGGATGTTAATCATAAAGCTGTATTTGTCCTGTGCCGATAGGTTGAATGATGAGGTCATACAATAGCTATGCCGGCCAGCCCGGCGGTTTCCAAATTGGGCCGGGCTCTATCAGCCCGGTTATCAAGTATATTATTATTGCCAGTAGCGGCATTTTTATCATCCAGAAGCTTTCGATTTTTCCTATTGAGCAAATATTTGGCCTGACCCCGGCCCTATTTTTCAGAGCGTTTCCAAATTATATTTTCCAGCCGGTAACCTACATGTTTCTTCACGCCGGCTTTTTCCACATTTTCTTTAATATGTTTTCTCTCTGGATGTTTGGCACTGAAATTGAATATGCCTGGGGCTCAAAATCGTTCCTGAGATTCTTCTTGATTTGCGGCCTGGCTGGCGCGGTTATGTCCCTAATCTTCAATTTCCGTCTTAATTACCCCATAGTGGGCGCTTCCGGCGCCATCTACGGAATATTAGCCGCCTATTGGATTATGTTCCCGGATAGGTATCTCTTGATTTTCTTCTTATTTCCTATGAAAGTTCGCTGGGCGATTCCCATGTTTGCTGTTCTCAATTTTGTCGCGGCTGGGCCAAATGTGGCTCATCTGGCGCATCTCGGCGGGGCGCTGGCAGGATTTGCAATGCTTAAACTTGATTGGCGCTTGAAAAGCCCGGTGCGGTGGCTTAAATCCTTGCAAATGAGACGAAAAACATATAAACTGGAGAAAAACCGTCAAAAAGCCGAAGAAATAATGAGACGGGTGGACTCCATACTCGACAAAATAAATGAGGTCGGGATGGAGAATATTTCCAAAGAGGACAAGAGATTCCTCGAGGAAGCCAGCCATATTTTGTCGAGTAACGATAAGTAATATTAAGAGTTAATAGATGCCCAAGAAAATACTTCTTGCAGAAAAATCGGATGCTATCAGAAGCATTGCCGAATCTATTCTTCATCAGAATGGATATGACGCTATTTCAGCTTCGTCTATTGAGAAGGCGAAGGAGTTGATAATAACGACCCAGCCCAATATGGTCGTACTCGGCGCCGATTTGATTGATTCCGAGGGCAAATATCTCTATGATTCGCTTGAAGAGAATCCAATGACGGCTTCTCTGCCCGTGCTTTTGATAGCCGATCCCAGTGGAAGAAGCCTGCCATATCCTGATGAAGTTATTTTGCCTCGCCCTTTTGACCCAAAAGATTTTCTGGAAAGGGTCAGATTATTTATCGGCGGCGGGATCGAAAAACAGCCTCAGGAAAAAATCGAAACGATCGACCCATTTGCTTCCGCAAGCATCGACGATGAATTCTTGGATGTCGCCCTCGGGATAGACAATATTGACGTTGAAGCTTCTGAAGTCATGGATAAAAGCTTCATGACCGGCAAGCTGAAAATTCCAGAGCCGACCGAAAAACAGGCCGGTTTCGAAATCCATCAACCTGAAGTTGATGATTCCGCAAATAAGATTGAAAATCAGAAGGTGGAATCACTGATGATCCGCGAAGAAGTGAAATCTGCGGCAGTCAAAAAAGGAGATCATTCTGATTCATCGGTATCATCCCAAATTGAAATTGCTCCCGACCAATATGGGTTAATTAATCCCGGTCAGTCCACCGGGAGCGAGAATAAGCATTCCCCTCATGATTATGATTGGTTTATTAAGGAGATGCAAAAGGAAGCGTCTTCGCTGATAGAAACGCCCGTCAAGACTGAACCGCTAAATCTAAAACCCAATAGCGATTCGATCGAACCTATCAGCATACCGCAACCGCCTCAGGAATTCGGACAGGATAAGCCAGAAACGACGGAACCGGTCATTAAATTGGGTGGAGTGGACCAGTTCATCGAGGAATTTAAAAAAGAGATAGTGAATATCACCGCATCGCCGGCTGAAACGACTGGTATTTCCAAGGAACTCCATGATAAATCCCTGCCGTTCAGCGAGACGGAGCCGGTTATTGACCCATCAGAAATTCGTCATTTTTCCAACTATTTGGCAGAGCTTCTGGCTGAAAGACTGGCCAAAGAGATTGTGGCCAAGATTGACGCCGAAGAGATATACCGTATCGCAAAGGACGACATTCTCCGTCTTCTTGCCGAAAAAAATACTCCCCCTCGTTGAACCCTTGTTGTATATTAAGCCGCCGAAAGAGAAATAGCTTTTGGAGTTGTTGAAGACTTTGTATACTAATTTGTATCATTATTGGATAAGGTCTTGCGCAGACCGTCGCGGCAAAAATATCATGGCTCATGATGTAGATTGGATGAGAAATTTGGGGAGCCCCCATGTTTGAATCGAGCGTGAGTTATTTAGGGGCTTTTCTTGCAGGCGGATTGTCTTTTGCCTCCCCCTGCGTTCTGCCGCTCATTCCGGGATATATTTCATTTATTTCCGGAGTGTCTTTGGAGGATTTGACTGATAAAGAGAAGTCAACCCAACATCTTCAGAGGGTGACCATCAATACAATCTTTTTTGTTATTGGATTTTCCATAGTATTCATAAGCCTTGGCGCCTCAGCGTCGTTTCTTGGAAAATGGTTATTTCAGAATCTCATCATATTCAATAAAGTCGCCGGGATTGTTATTTTCATTTTGGGTCTGCATGTTTCAGGGATATTCAGAATTAAGGCTCTCAATTATGAAAAGAGAATTCATACCGGTCAAAAGAAATTCGGGATATTCGGCTCGATTCTAATAGGAATGGCCTTTGCGTTCGGCTGGACACCGTGTATCGGTCCGATACTTGGTTCTATTCTTACTATGGCGGCCAATCAAGCGACAGTGGGGCAGGGTGTAATTCTGCTTTCATTTTACTCCGCCGGACTCGGTATTCCGTTTATCTTGACCGCGGCGCTATTTAATTTCCTGATTGGATTTTTTGGATTTATCAAAAGGCATTTTCGGGCCGTCGAAATTATATCCGGCGGCTTATTGATGCTGATAGGTATTTTAATATTTTTCAATCTTCTCCAATATCTTGCAAATTATCTATTAGACCTTTTCCCATCATTTAATTCTATAGGATGAAAATCATTTTTTCAAAAAAGCTCTCTGTCTCTTGACTGGATGGGAGAGCCTTTTTATATTGATCAAAAGGCTAACCATTATGTTAGAGATCGTCGGATAATATGGCGACACCAAAGAAAAACGATGCGGTTCTGGCCATCTGCCTGCAGGAGGTTACCGAAGATGGGTCGGAACTCAACATTGGAGAGAATTTCAGCGCAGAAGATATAAGATTTCTTCATCAGGCCTTTATCGCCGATACATTGGTCAATGCGCTGGATATGAAGTCAATTGATTTGCATCTATTTTATGCTGATTTTCCCGAGACCAGAAAATCAATCAGTACAATTCTTAATTACTTGACCAAGAAGCTGAAAGGGAAGAAGGGAGAGTTTCTCTCCAACGGACTTAATATAACTCCGCTACCGCCGGAAAGATGGGGCGTAAAAATGGAAATGGCCTTCCAGAAATGCTTCGAAGAAGGTTATAAGCATGTGCTTTTCATCGGGAGCCGAACTCCAACTCTGAAAGAAAGCCTTCTTAAAATAGCCCTGAGACTGCTCAAAAAATCCGACGCTGTCTTTGGCCCGACGGTGGAGGGGAGATATTATCTAATCGGGATGTCTGAGAAATATCATGTGGAGCTGTCGACTTTTGATTGGCGCTCGCCAAACATATATGCCGAGGTAGCCAATAGTCTCCGTGAAAAGGGGCTCTCCTGGTCGGAGCTGGAAATCTGGTATGCGGTGGAAAATCCCGAGGATCTGGAATACCTGGTATGCGATATAAACCAATTCCGGCGCGAAGGGGACGAAATTTCTGCCAGAGAAACGGAAATGGTATTGGAGAAAATTATTAGTCGATAGGAAGTACAATGGAAAGACAATTTCAGAGACTGTCATGGAAACATATTAAGGACCTTGTGCCGGGGAAGATTGATACTTTAATCTTTCCGGTTGGCACGGTTGAAGCTCATGGCTGTATGGCCTTGGGGACTGATAATTTTATTCCTGAATCTATCGCCAATCATCTGGCGGACAAAATAAACGCTCTTATTGCTCCCACTGTGAATTATGGGATCACCCGTTCACTCTACGGCTACCCGGGGTCTATCACGATTACCGAAAATAATTTCAAAAATTATATTTGGGATATTTTGGTTTCATTTTCTCATCTGGGATTCAAGAAAATCATTCTTCTGAATGGTCATGGCGGAAATAATGCGCTACTGAAAGAAACCGCCATGCAGATTTATTATGAGCGCAAAGTCAAAATAGCGGTCATTCACTGGTGGGAATTATGTCGAGAGACAGTCAAAGAATTTTATGGCGAGGCGGGGGGGCATTCTGCTCTCGATGAGACCGCTTTGGTTCAGGCGATTGACCCGACTCTTGTGGACAAGGCCCTTTATGACAAGAACCTAACCTACTTTGTCCGTCCCGGCGCCGATATTTACCCGATACCCGGTTCGATATTATTATATACCGAAGGTCAGGGGTACCCCGATTTTGACCTCGACAAGGCAAAGCAGTTTCAGAAGAAGCTTTTCGATTTAATCGAGAATTTTGTCAAATTGATTCTGAAGCAGTGGGAGATGATTTAATTCCGGGCGCCTGACCCAATGTAGAGCATTCGATGTGAGGGTAACCGCGAGGGGTACCCCTACAATTTTCTAAGGCTTTCCTAAAACCTATACGCCGCCGTCATATAAAGCCTGTTATAGGTGGCATCCTCATCAATTACCAGATAATAAGATTTACGCAGTATTATCGGGTCTCCATTATAGACAGAAGAATACTGGAAATCGGAGTTGCGGCTATACGAACCATGCAGATAGGCAAAATCTATGGTCATGACCTGATCAATCAGTAAGCCGGCGCCGAAAGTATACCCCCAGCGGCTCTTATTCTGAAATTGTTCTTTGATAGGGATGGGGTCGGTGAAAATGCCGCCCCGCAAAGAGAGTCCCAGCGAGGGGAATACATACTCCCCGCCGGTTTTAAATCTCAGGGCATCCCTATAATATTCTTTAATGCCGTCATTATATTTTTCCATGTCGATATTATTGCCATATGACAGCTGGCTCCAGTCGGTATAGTCAATATCAGCCATAAGAGTGGCGTCATAAATTCTCGATATCATTCCCGCTGAAAAAACGAAGGGGCGTTTGACATTATATTCCACGTAGCTGAGTTCACTATTGTCCGTATACCCGGTATCTGAAATATAATAATAATCCGATGAATTTTCCTCTACCCGAAGTGAGACCGGCGATTCGATAGCAAGCCCCAATCCCAGATACTGATTCAATTGCAGAGCCAGACCGATCTTGGCTCCCACGCCGATGTACTTATCTTCAATAAATTGCTCCTTGTGGTATCTATATATACGCGCTGAATCCAAGTCATATTTCCAGTCATATTCGTGCTTACCCGTGTACAAAGAAAATGTTCCGCCGATGGAAACTTTAGGCGAGAGGTCAAAACCGGCTCCAAACCCCCATTGGTACAGCCCGCCAGATTGGAACTCCGTTCCGACCGCAGAGATGGCCTTGATTCCAGCGGAATCATCTCTATGATATATCCTGGAGGCCCGGTCAAAATCAGCGACCCTAACAACGCCAATTCCAAATACAAATGACCCACGGTAGGTCGGATAGGGAACAGAAATTATGGCAGAGCCGATTCTTGTATTTGTCTTGGAATTTTCGGAGCTGTTGGCCAATGATGTAAATCCCTCGAATCTTCCAGGGTACGTTTTAACCGACGGAATAATATTGTTGTAATCGACAATTTTTCGGATAGGTCTGAAATAGGATTTGTCATCAAATTTCTGGTGGCTCATTCCAAAATGAATTTCGATTCGCGGGATTCTGGCCAGATTGGCCGGATTATAAAATAATGAAGCGCCATCGTTAGTCATCAGGCCTGTTCCGCCCATGGCCATCTGTCGAGCGCCGAAACCGAAGAAATTGCCGGCGGTGATTTCCTCAACGCTTTCAATATATTGCCCCCACGCCACAGGACTTATCATTATTGCCATCGCAAGCAGTATTAGTAGAATACTATATTTCATCTTCCCGGTCCTCCTCCGCGACGGGGCTCTTTTTTCCCTGCGCTACCGTCATCTTTCTCTTTTTCCTCTTTCTTGGAATCCGGCTTACTTTCAGGTGGAGGAGTCTTGGAACCAACATTGTCGGAGCTGGAATTGGGGGGTGGAACCGATTCATTCAAATGCAGGCTGGGCGTTAAAGGTCCATTAGTATATGGCGGTCTTAACACATCCCGCCGTGCCTCCTTTGTTCCTCCAACTGTGGGTAAGGAAGATGTATCGGCGCTGTAATCATAATCATTGCGACCATCATACCAGTAGTAGTCCCACCACCATGGAGAGGCGTAGTAATGTCCCCAGCGCGGGGTTGACCACCAGTAGTTAGGGTAGTCGCCATAGAAGTACCCGTAAGGGTAATCATGATAATCGGGATGGCATCTCATGCAATCCTGCTGATAATCATGACCTGTATAACCTTCTTCGGTAGCCGGATGTTTGAGAATAGTATAGCATCCCGCCCCCGAAATCAGAATTATGGTTAACGGAACAAGGAGAGCAAAAAATTGTCTCATAGGTCTAACGACCTCCAGTCGTAAATTCGCTAAAAGAACTCTAAGTAAGTAAAACGCAGACCGCGCCCAAAAGTGTTAACGCTGGCGCGATTATTTAAAAGATTGTCGAAAATAGCTTCCAACTCAAGGCTTTCCGAAAAAAGCCATTTTACGCCGACATTGAGATAACCCTTACCTTTTCCAAAGTCAGTGGTCGTCTTGTCATCATTAAAAGCCAAGTCATAATCCATTACAAAGCTGACTTTGTCATTGAATCGAGTATCAAAGCCGAAGAATATGGACGGTTCATCATCCTTGTCCTTTTTATACTCCAACGAATAATTCATACCAAGATGTCCCCCGATTGAGGATTGGTAGAAGTGGAAAGACCGGCTGACAACTCCATAAAACCCCTTGGATTTATAGGTATATCTCTCGAGGGAATCGGAATAGGCGCCATACCCCTGCGAAATATAGCCGACTGTAAATGCCGGCAGATAATATTCCTCATCAATAATTCTAAACTTCACATCAAATTCTATTCTTGGATTCCAAATTGGTTCCACTTCAGAGACAATTCCTTCACCGCCATAAGACATGCCGACCAAAAGGCGATTTGAGAGGCCAATCCCGGTGGCGACAAGGACTCCGCCGCCAGGATAGGCGCGAAGGATAATATCAAAGCAACCCCGCGGCAGGGTTCCTGCGGTCGGGGCATATACCAGATTTCTGACCGGGACTTCATATAACGACTTCCCCTGATACTTCTTGGAGTACTTCTGAGCATAAATAGGAGCCACAAGAATTAAAAAAACCAAGGTCAAATAAAAAACAGCTCTTAAAGACCGATACATTTTACCCTCCAATGGTGGTGTAATACTGCTTTTCTCTTTGCCGATGATACCGACATGCACATATATGGTCAATATAAAACTGTTTATTCTCCAACTCTTTAGACAAGTGCAAATTCTATTCCGACTAATGCTGAGAGAAGAAATATATGAATATAAGCGAGTTAGCGGGAATTAGAGGTTTGCTGACGCACAATATTTGTTCCGGCGGCTTGCGATGGCGCACTTAATATATTCAGACCATTTGTGGCGCCTGTGAATGGCATCAACAAATTTCATCTATTTTCCTGTGAAAACATGCTCTCTGAAGAGCGCCTGCAATCTCAGGGTTAATTTCCCGACCGCAAATTTATGCATCTTGACTGATTGAATGTGAGTGACAGGCAGGATTAATTTTAAGGATGACGTGACAAAAATCTCATCGGCCTTCAGAAAATTATTCAGATTGATATTTTTCTCAAAAGCTGGGATTCCATGTTTTTGGGCCAAAGCCAAAATGTGTTTCCTTGACATTCCGTCAAGACATCCGGCGGAAAGGGGAGGCGTAAACAATTTGCCGTTCTTGATCCAGAAAATATTGGCGGAGGTTGCCTCGGCAATATTGCCGCTACGGTTAAGCAGGACAGCGTCGTCGAATCCATCCATATATGCGCCCCGACGAGAAGTCATTTCGATAATAAAAGAGAGTGTTTTCACTTTTCTGAAGGGGGATTTTCCATCAATTCGAAAAGGGGAGATACTCAATCGGAATGGATCCGTCGGCGGGTTAAATTCGGTTACAATGATTATCACTACGGGTTTGGTTTCTTTTCCAGCCCAAAAGGCCGAATTTCCCGATGTGACGGTAATGCGCACTTTTTTAATACGGGACTTATTTTTCTTTACCGCATCATATATCCATCTCTCAATAGTACTGAGCGAAAACGGTATTTTCAAGTGAATCAATTCGGCGCCTTTTCTCAGTCTTTCGAGGTGGTCAAGAAGGAAC
This sequence comes from uncultured Ignavibacteriaceae bacterium, assembly GCA_964498015.1. GTDB lineage: Bacteria > Zixibacteria > MSB-5A5 > GN15 > PGXB01 > CAWEZN01. The sequence continues at coordinate 4,413 of CAZCFT010000011.1, read as the reverse complement.
ACCGGCCGATCTTTCACAGCCAGAAGAGTTTCGAACAGACCATCGGCATAGAATAAAGAATTATCGAAGACTGAAAGAACAGCTTGGTCTTTAGCCAAATGCTTACCGTTTATGGAGCAGTTGATTCGCATAACCAGGCAGAATATATATATAAAAACTATTCGTAACAACCATCAAATTGAAGATCAGTTGACAGATGAACAGTCGGTAGTATATTGGCAGACTTATGGACAGTTGGTGGAAACTCGCTCTGGTATTTATTGGCATCATAATTGCCATTCGGCTTAAGCTTTTTGTCGGCTATACGCTATTTGTGGCCGGGTTAATTCTGGCATTTCTCTATCGGATTGGAATTCCCGATATCCTTATTGCCTTCAAGACCCTTCTCTTCTCAGAACGTTTTCTTTCGCTTTATGGAATAATAATTTTGATAACATTCTTGGGAAGATTGCTTAAGGAAATTGGATACTTGAACAAGCTGGTTTCCGCCAGTCGAGAATTAATTGGAGGGGCAAGAACCGCTTCAGCCTTATTGCCGGCTTTGGTTGGCTTGATGCCTATGCCGGGAGGGGCGCTTTTATCGGCTCCTCTCGTGGATGAGGTCTTGCCAAAAAACAAATATCCGCCGGAATTTATGACAATTGTGAATTATTGGTCGCGTCATGTAGTCGAATTCTGCTGGCCGGTTTATCCGGGGCTGATCTTAAGCGCCAGTCTGATTTCAACATCGGTGGGGAAAGTTGCCCTGCTTCAATTGCCTTTGACTATTATCATGATCCCGATCGGGATTATTTTCTTTATACGGCGAATTAAAGAAACAGGCGAAGACAAAGGGGTTATTATAAAGCCATTCATAAAGATATGGGGCGCGGTCTGGCCGATTATTTTGGCCATAAGTATTTCGGCTATTTTCTCTTTAGAATTGCTTTGGGCAGTTCTTATCTCCCTTATCGTCTTGATTTTGTTAGAACGGCCTTCAATGGCAAGTCTCTTGCCAGTGGCTAAAGAGGCATTAGCGCCACGGCTTTTGGCCCTGGTGTTTGGAATTTTGTCGTTTCAGCAGATGCTTGAGCTGACCGGCGCGGTGAGTTCAATCCCCCGGCTGACCGTCGATCTTGGTTTCCCGCCTGCGGTCGTTATTTTTGCCTTGACATTCACAGTCGGGCTTCTGACCGGTATGGTGACAGCCTTTGTCGGCCTATCATATCCTTTATTGGCCGGTTATTTGTATCAGCCTGATATTAATCTGGGGAATATATTTTTCGCCTTCTTGTCAGGGTATTTGGGGATGATGCTGTCGCCGATGCATTTCTGCCTTGTCTTGACCAATGAATATTTCAAATCCAATCTGGGCAAAGCCTATCGCACATTATCTATACCAATCTTGTTGCTATTTGTGAGCGGCCTGATATTGTATCTGACCGGATATCCTTGGGAGCTATTTGGCTGATTTCATAACGAATTATATTATATGGAGTTATGCCCCTCCATGCCCGATATATTATTATGGGAACTTTGATAGGAATTGAATGTAGAATTGATTGAATAGGTGATTTAGGTGATTAATGGAATTGGAGAAAGAGAAACAATCTGATTACGACCTGATGCAAAGGGTCAAGAATGGAGATATGTTGGCATTCAGCCGCATAGTCGATAAGTATAAAAATCGACTGATGAATGTCATTGGGAGAATGGTTCAGGGAACGGAAGAGGCCGAAGATATAGTGCAGGAAACATTTATGCGTGTATATCAGCATAGGGATTCGTTTGATTTTCGGCATTGCTTCTCGACCTGGCTTTATACTATCGCCTTGAATCTGGCCAGGAATGAACTCAGAAAGAGAAAGAGATTTAAATTTTTCGATATTTTTGACCTTCAGGGCAAGGAAGCCGAAATAGCGGTGGAAATGGAATTGCCATCAAATTTGCCTCAAGTTCTTGAAAGAGCCATTGAGGGTCTGCCTGAAAAGTACAAGATGGCCTTTGTTCTCCGGGATGTGCAGGAATTACCTTACGAAGAGGTGGCGCAGATTATGAATATACCTCTGGGGACAGTGAAATCGAGAGTCAACCGGGCCAGGGCGATTTTGAAAGAGAAATTAAAGCCGAGAATGGAGAAATATAATGCGTTGTCAAAGGGTACGCTATTACCTGTCAGCATATTGTAGAAGCGAGCTATCGGAAGGGCGATGTAAGGTAATTTTGGAGCATCTGGAATCTTGCCCCGATTGTCGCCGCGAGGAAGGTGTACTCCGCGATATGATCGGCGCTTTGAACAAAACGCCTCATTATGAAGTCTGCGCTGATTTTACAGGACGACTTTTGAACAGAATTGGCGCCGAGCGTTTCAATGAGACAAGAACCAGGGCATTTTTCCCGAAAAAGACTCCGGTCATCGGTTGGACTCGTGCGGTTCCCGCGGTTGCGACAGCCTGTCTGATCCTGACTTTCGTTCTGACGGGCGGATTGAAAAATATGTATAGGCAGAATGTCCCTGAACAGATCGCCTCGGTTACAACTCAGAATCTTGATAATAGTTATATGACAATTCAGCCGAAGTCTGATCATGTTTTGGCACAGCATGCCATGGTTTCCACGGCCGGCAAAGACTGGGCATTTAAAAATCAGCTGGCCCGTTACAATCGAATTCGCGGCCTTATGAATGCCATGCAGAGCCAGAACGATTTTGCATCGTATTCATCGAAAGTGATCGAAACTCCGCAAGTTTGTTGCGGTCCCAGAATACTGATTGAACTTCCCTCAGGCTCTTCAAGCATGCCCGTGACGGGAAATTCGCAAATCAGGATGGTATCAGGAGGAGACGGTTCGAATTAATAGATAAAGTAGTACAGCGATTAAATGCCGCCGTGGGTCGTCTTTGACATTCCCCCGGCGGTATTTTTATGTGGGCAGTTATTGGGGCTTAATTCTTCGAACCCTTGCCCAATCTGGGTTAGGGACTTGATAAATGCGATAATGAAGGGCGAGCCCAACGGCCTTGCATCATATATTTTGACGTCTGCCAAGGGAAAATATTTATGAAAATTGCCGAAGGAAGATTGTGACGAGCCTTGCCATTTCGTGACTATCTTTAATACGTGATTTATTTCACAAAGCCCTTGACTTATCAAAAGAATCTTTCGATATTAAAGTTAGCGAAAGATGATAACTTCAGTTTTGGTTGCCGGCATTCAGAAACGACTGCCGGACGGCAAGGAAATTCAGTGTTGACGACAGCAGAGATTCCATTGATGGGAAAACCAAGAGAAGGTTACGCATATCCGACATTTTCGGGCAAAATAATTATCCTTGTTGGAGGATTCGGAAGCGGCAAGACCGAGGTTGCTGTCAATCTGACAAAATATCTGGCGGAATCAGAGGAGGGGCCGATAACGATTGTCGATCTTGACTTAGTGAATCCATATTTCCGTTCCCGCGAAGCCAAAGAAGAAATGGAGAAACTGGGTATCTCCGTTATCGCCCCAAGAGGTGGTCTTTTCTTTGCCGACCTTCCGATACTTCTTCCAGAGATAAAGGGCGCAATCGAGAAAGGGGATGGGAGACTTATTCTTGATGTCGGGGGAGACGAGCAGGGTTCGCGAGCTTTGGGATCGCTTTCAGGCTCATTTATTATCGGAAATTATGAAATGATTATGATATTAAACAGCCGGCGCCCGTTTACGTCGGATCTGGCCGGAAGTCTTAAGACCATGACCAGAATCGCATTGGCCTCGAAACTTAAATTTACCGGAATAGCTTCTAATAGTCACATGATTGAGGAAACAACCGTAGATATATTGGAAGAAGGATATATATTAGCTAAAGGTGTTGCTGAAGCCACAGGGTTGACACTTAAGTTTTTGAGCGCCAAGAAGGAGGCTCTTGAAAAAATTGACCCCTCACTGTTTGACTGTCCGATTCTGCCCTTGGTGCGATCAATGCTAAAACCGTGGGAGAGAAAGGCTGATTCGGGAATTTGACTATTTATGCCGGGAATTAGAATAAATAAGACTTACTGCAAAGGATGCGAGCTATGTGTCCGCGCCTGCCCGATGCAGATTATTTCCATGTCCAAGGAATTGAACGACAAGGGGTATTTCTGCGCCGCGGTTCATGAGCCGACCAGATGTATAGGGTGTCGAATCTGCGCCATAACCTGTCCTGATGCGGCGATCAGTGTTTTGACTCATGGTTCTCAGTTTGTCCTGTTTCAATATTAGGATTAGTTGCTGGAATTTGTGATGGCCAAGAAATTGATGAAGGGAAATGAAGCGATAGCCGAGGCGGCAATTCGGGCCGGAGCGATCCATTATTTTGCCTATCCGATCACTCCTCAGACCGAAGTAGCGGAGTATCTGTCGCGCCGTCTCCCTGAAGTGGGAGGGGTTTTTGTTCAGGCCGAGAGTGAGGTTG
>CAZCFT010000010.1:0-41725 GCA_964498015.1 uncultured Ignavibacteriaceae bacterium | reverse complement strand
GAGGTTGGCGGTGATTTTTACGATGCCATGAAATGCGGCGAAAGTGATTTTCTTATGGTTATCGGCGATGTATCAAATAAGGGCGTTCCTGCAGCCATGGTGATGTCGGCGACGGCGGCGATAATTCGAACGGAGTTATCCAATTCGACTGATGTTCGCCCCTCCAAGATAATGGCGGATCTGAATAGTATCCTCTGTGATGGAATTATAAAAACCCGAGAAATGTTTGTAACGTTATTTGTCGCTCGATTCAACCTTGACCAAAAGCGAGTCACTTATTGCAATGCAGGGCACTTACCACCCTTATATTGGGATGCCAGTAGGCACGAAATGTCCGAATTGAAGACTGGCGGAACATTTGTAGGGCAATTCCCGGGAATTAATTATGAGGAGGCTGAAATAGAGATAAGTCAGGGGGACAGAATATTCGCTTTCACTGATGGCCTCACCGAGGCGATGGACGTAAACAATAATCTTTTTGGGTTACAGAGGGTAAAGCAGATTTTTCTTGCAGAGAAGGACCTGCCGGCTAATCGATTCTGCGCCAGAATCAGGGAATGGGTGGAGCGATTTAGCGAGGGAGCCGGCGAAGAGATGATTGACGATTTCACGTTGTTTGAAATTAGAATTCTTCCGGAGAAGCAATGATCAAGAAAGTCTTCCGATACCCATCAATACTTGAATCGGAGTCAATAATATTTTCTGATGTCAAAGCCCTGCTATTGGGGGCTGGTTTGAGCCGGAGGAAATTATTTAATATCATGCTGGCGGTTTCTGAGGCGTTTACGAACGCTTTGGAACATGGCAATAAATTTGTTGCTGGGAAAGAAATAGAAGTTTCAATAACCGTTAATGATGACCAGATCATTGCCGATATAACAGATGAGGGCGAAGGATTTGCCGCTCGCCCGATCGCGGACAACCCTTTGGACTTAATGGCTGAAGGAGGACGCGGAGTCGGTTTGATGAGGTCGGTCGCTGACGAGATCAAATTCGAAAAAGCTGATGGGTCTGGCGGGACCAGAGTCTCGATGCGATTCAAAAGGGACGAGAATCTTGAATCTAAGAAGACTGGCGGAAATTTGGAGGATAAAATGGAAATCAGAAGAAAAGATGAGGGGCAGGTTACAGTCATTTACTTATCAGGTCGCCTCGATTTGGGCAACGGAAACAAATTGAAAGATGAGGTAAAAAGCATTCTTTCCTCCGGGAAACCCTGCGTTCATCTGAATCTTAAGGGCGTTGAATTTGTCAATAGCTCCGGATTAGGGGCGCTTGTATCGATCATGAAGGAAACAAGAATCCATCGAGGACGTCTGACTCTTTCCGACATGGCTGATTATGTTAGAGAGATATTTGATATTACTCAGTTGTCCCATATTTTCGAGATTTTTGCGACCGAGGAGGAAGCGCTTCGTTCATATCAGACCGCGACGGTGAACTAATATGTCAGCCATCGGGCTTTTGTCCCATTAAGGAAGGGGGAGTGATAGATGAGAAAGAGTATAATCATTATTGATGATGAGTTGCTTATCAGAGATCTATTATATGATCATTTTTCCGAGCGGGAATGGCTGGTCTCGGTGTCCGAATCAGGGGAGAAGTCTCTTGAGCTTCTCCGAAATCGAGCCTATAATATCGCATTAGTGGATATAAGAATGCCAGATATGGACGGCCTCTCGTTTGTCAGAAAACTTCGAGACCTTTATCCGTCCCTACCGGTAGTAATCATGACCGGTTTTCCGACGGTGGAAACGGCCATAGAAGCCATCCGTCTCAAAGTTGATGATTATTTTATCAAGCCTTTCAACATCAATAAACTATATAAGACCATTGAGATTCTTGTCGAACGATATAACAAGCAGGACGAGAAAATTCAGACGGCAGATATCCGAATTTTGTAGAATCCGGAAAATGAGAATTATTTCAGTTCCATGATTAATTTGGAATTTGGAGAAAGGTTATAATTTTTTGTTGATTATGTAACCGGGCTATTATAGTTTTTCGGAATGTGATTGGAGAGGTTTTTCATGGACGAAAACGAAACCGTCGATATCAATTTTGCCGAAGACATTGAAGAGTTCGCCGCCAATTATTCAGCCTTTAACAAGATCATCAGCAGGCTTCAGAGACAGTATCTCACTCTCAAAGAGACTTATACCGTTCAGAGCGAACAGCTCCAATCGGTGAATCAGACTCTTCAGTCCCTGATTTCCCGAAATAGAACGGTCACAGAATTTCTTAATAATATTCTGAATTCGATAACTTCCGGAGTCATTGCGATAGATAAATCCGGTCAAGTGAATCTCATAAATCCGGCGGCCTGCAAAATACTCGGTGTTAATGAATTAAAGCCTGATGGCGGACAATGGCGCTATTCTGATCTGATTTGCGCCGAAGGCGAAACTGGTTGCTCGGCCATGCTGACTGCCACGAGTGGAAGGGAGTTTGAGAATGCGGAGAAAAAAGTCAGGACCGCGGATGGACGCATTTTGACTCTGACTGTAACGACATCTTTGATCAGAAATCAGGACGATGAGGTGATGGGAGCCGTGGAACTCTTTCACGATATTTCAAGAGTTCGAAATATGGAAGAGCAGTTGTCTCGGATGAAAATACTGGCATCGCTGGGAGAAATGGCCGCTTCAATTGCCCATGAAATCAGAAATCCGCTGGGGGGGGTCAGTGGATTTGCGGCTTTGCTTGTCCGGGATCTAAGGCAAGACACATCCAAGAAAGAAATGGCGGAGAAAATTGTATCGGGAGTGGAGAGTATAAATCAGACTATAGAGACCCTGTTGGATTTTGCCCGCAATGAAGAGGCCCGCAGACAACCTATCAGTATCAAGAAATACCTTGATGGAGTATTGGACGGATTTCCTGGTGAATACGGACTTCCGGAATCGGGAAACAATATTGCCCGGCATTTTGAAGTTGGCGATACCGTATGCGTTGAACTCGATCCCCAACTATTCAAACAAGCGCTTTACAATCTTATCAAGAATGGCCTCGAGGCTGGACATCAGGAGACAAAAATTGTCGTTGAATGCAGGTTTCTGAAAGGATGCGCATCGGCGGAGTTATTCAGCTCTGAAAACACGATCGAAATCTCGGTGGAGGACAATGGCAGGGGAATTCCGGAAGGGGACCTGAACAAGATATTTTCTCCATTTTATTCCACAAAACAAAATGGTACGGGACTTGGGCTCTCCATCGCATGGAAAATAGTCAAGGCTCATGGTGGAGAGATAAGCGCAGTATCCAGGCAGAATCATGGAACCAAATTTGCGATCCTTTTGCCGGTCAGCCAGGCGGCTGGCGGATTTGAAGCGGCCAGAAAGGAAGGATAGAATTTATGAAATTAAATATTCTCGTGGTTGACGATGATAAGCTGGTCAATGAATTTTTGACCGAGACTTTAAACCGCGCCGGATACCATGTGGAATCGGTACTTTCGGGAGAAGAGGCTCTGATAAAAATAGAGGAACAGGCCTATGATGCCTTAATTTCAGATATTAAAATGAGGGGTATGGATGGAATAGCGCTCCTCCAGAAGGCGCGGGAGCTTCGCCCCGAAATGGTAGCCGTCATGATAACAGCCTTTGGAACTATAGAAAATGCGGTCAAAGCAATTAAACTCGGAGCCTATGATTATCTTTTAAAACCGGTATCACCTGACGCTATAGAAATGCTAATGGAAAGGGTCTCGGAGTTGATAAATCTTCGTCGTGAAAATACAAGACTTCGTTCCGATATTGCGGACCGGTATCAAAATATTATAGGGAAATCTACTCGAATGAGGCAGGTGTTTGAGTTAATCCAGAGCACAGCCGATGCCCGTTCGACTGTCCTGATTACCGGTGAATCCGGCACCGGGAAGGAACTTGTTGCGAGGGCGGTTCATTATACTTCTTCAAGAAGAGACAAACCCTTCATAAAGCTGAATTGTGCGGCGTTGCCGGAGAATCTCGTAGAGGCGGAGATGTTTGGATATGAAAAGGGAGCCTTCACAGGCGCCGTTCGCCAGCATAAAGGAAGGTTTGAAATGGCCCATACCGGCACTCTGCTCTTGGATGAGATTTCGGAAATGCCTCAGGGACTCCAGGCCAAACTTCTGAGAGTATTGCAGGAGAAGGAATTTGAGCGGATCGGCTCCGGGATGTCGATTGAGGTTGATGTTCGAATTATTGCGACTTCAAATCGCAATCTGAAAGAAGCGATCCAACAGAAAATTTTCAGAGACGATTTATATTATCGGTTGAATGTCATACCGATTCACCTGATCCCGCTTCGGGAACGCATGGAAGATATCCCGTTGCTGGTCAATCACTTCATCGACAAATATAATGTAGAAAATCATAAAGGCATTAGTGGCGTGGATGATAGTGTGATGAGATTACTGCTGAGTTATCACTGGCCGGGCAATGTTCGCGAGCTTGAGAACTATATTGAACGGGCTGTAGTTACCACGAGCAATAATATTCTCAATAAGGATGATTTCCCTAAGGAACTTGCTTTGGGCAAGTTGTCTGATGAAGTTATTCGATTCGATGGCGGTCTGACGCTTGCTGAGGGAGAAAAATTCCTAATTTTGAAAGCCCTGGAGAGATTTAGCGGCAATAAAACAAAAGCCGCTGAGGCTCTGAATATTACTCCTCGGACAATCAGAAATAAATTGGCGGAGTATAACATCCAGGACATCGAATAGCGTCGGTTTTTTCATAAATTGTTGGGGCTTAACAGTTCAAAATAATGGGCTTTTGCCGATAATTTTATTGATTGGCCAGATTCCTCATTGAATCGGGGGCTGGTTGAATATTAGGAATTTCTATGGATGTAGCGACAATCGGTGGTTTGATCATCGGGATCGGTGCGGTTCTGGTTTCCTTTGTTATGGAGGGGGGTAATCTGGGGGCCATCGTGCAACCGCCGGCAATGTTGATTGTAATTGGCGGGACAATTGGGGCGTCAATTGTGACGACATCACTCAAGACGCTCAAGACCGTACCCAATCTTTTGAAAACAGCTCTCTTTTCCCGGCCAGTAGATCCGCTTCGCACAATAGATTTAATAGTCAAAATGTCGGAAAAGGCGCGTCGTGAAGGAATATTGGGCCTCGAGAACGATTTGAAAGATATCAGAGATCCGTTTTTTAGAAAGGCGATACAATTGGTGATAGACGGCACCGAAATCACCGTCTTGAAGACGATTTTGGAAACCGAAATAGCCTATATAGAAGACCGGCATAAGAGAGGAATTCTCCTATTTCAAAAAATGGGCGGATTCTCGCCGACCCTCGGAATTATTGGAACTGTGCTGGGTTTAATACATACTCTCGGGAGTACAGGAAATGCCGACCGGATGGCTGAGGCGATCGCCGGAGCTTTCATTGCTACTCTCTGGGGAGTGGCCCTCGCCAATCTATGTTATCTCCCCATGGGAGACAAATTAAAGCTACGGCATGAGGAAGAGCTGGCCACACTGGATTTGGTCATGGAGGGCGTGATTTCAATACAATCGGGCGATAATCCTCGCGTAGTGAAGACCAAGCTTCTATCATTTGTTTCGCCGAACCTGAGAGGGAACGAGGTCTGAGAATGATGGTTCGCAGGAGAAAAGTTGATGAGCATGAAAATCTTGAGAGATGGTTGCTTACTTACGCTGATCTGATCACTCTTCTCTTGGCTTTTTTCATTGTCATGTATTCCATGTCGAAAGTTGACGCCAAGAAGTTCGGCAAAATGCGGGAGGCGCTGTCAGGCGCCCTCAAAGGAGGGACGGTAGCGATTAGGAAAGGGGACCAAATTGGGGCCTTGTCCGGTACCGGTGTTCTGAGCGTAGGTAATTTGAAATCCCTTGGCGAGAATATAAAGAAGGGGTCCGAAGGGATTGGCGAAGGCAAACTGGTCAGTGTCGAGGTTTCGGAACGAGGATTAGTGATTCACATAATGGAATCAGCCCTTTTCAAGTCGGGCTCAGCGGCCCTGGAACCGAGAGCGCAAGCCATTCTTGATCTAATAGCCCTGCAGATTGAAGATATGCCCAACCATATTCGAATTGAAGGGCATACCGATAATAGACCGATCAATACAGCCAAGTATCCTTCCAATTGGGAGTTATCTTCGGATCGCGCTACGCAGGTAGTGCGATATCTGACCGACCAACATAGTTTTGATCCTAAGAGAATATCGGCGCTCGGATTTGGCGAATATCGTCCCATGGCTACCAATGATAACGACGAGGATCGGGCGAGAAATCGGCGAGTAGATATTGTTGTACTGACGAATGAAATGTCAGAAGCTGAACCAAGCTCTCAAATGTACAATCCTTAAAATCAACCTGAAGGAAATATTTTCTTTTTAAGGCGGTATTTAGTTCCTTCGCACATCTTTGATATCGGCGCGCATATTCAGATAATCCATTGACTGACAAAGCAATTCCCCGAAATGGGAATTTTGGCACAGGCCATGCTTTCAATTTGGTCGGATAATGGTATGTCTGATTTGATTAAAGAAGCGGTTTTCGACAAGTGCGGCGTGCCGACACTACAAAAGCTACTTGATTTGGCTTCTCTTCGGCACAAACTTGTTTCCGGTAATCTGGCCAATATCTCCACGCCTGAATACAAAAGCAAAGATATTGATTTTCAGGGTGAATTGAAAAGGGCGGTGGGCGAGAATAAGCATATTGCAGGCGTTACAACTAATCCCTCCCATATTCCTTTGGGTCAAAATCGCGACCGCGCCCCGGAAATAATAGAGAACAAATCCAAAGAAGATAATGGTATTAATAATGTTGACGCTGATGTTGAGATAGCCAATATGGCGGAAAATCAGATTTATTATAGCATCGGAGCCACTTTGCTTCAGAAGAAATTCGAAGGACTGCGAACCGCTATAAAGAGCGGCAATTAAGGATATATAATATGTCAGGGTTATTCAGTTCGATAGAAACTTCCGCCACGGGTTTGACGCTACAACGGAAAAAAATGAATGTGGTGGCCCAAAATATTGCCAATGCCGAGACAACCCGTACCGACAAGGGGGGGCCATATCGGAGAAAACGGGTGACGGTCGAGGCGGCTGAAGAAAATATTCCATTCAAGAACATGGTTACTCAGGCCGCGACGACGCTTGCTCTTACCAATGAAAAGCATATAGCCGGCAATTTAAGATACAGAGGGGATGAAGTCGAGATATCAAAGGCAGAGGGAACTGAAATTGAAGACCCGGCCTCAAGCTTTAAGCAGGTGTACGATCCGGGCAATCCTGATGCGGACGCCGATGGATTTGTAAAAATGCCGGATGTGGAAATTATAAATGAAATGGTCGATATGATGGCCGCCTCACGGGCTTATGAAGCTAATACCACGGCCATTTTATCGGCCAAAGAAATGGCCAAGAACGCTCTTGAAATATAAGAGAAAGGGTGAAAGCTTATGAAGATTAATGCTGTTGGAATTGATGCCTATCGTCAAACCGTAAACGAGGCTCAGGTTAGCCGGAAATCATTTTCTGCAGATAATCAGGTTCAGGCTGAAAAAATAGACAGGGTGCAGATTCCCGGACAGGGAGACAATACCGGTTCCCGGCTGGCGGTTCAGTTGAAAAAAGGAGGTTTCGTGGATATGCTTTCCGAGGAAGAGAAAAGGGCTCTGGAGATGGTTTTTGAGAAGTTTCGGACGCTGGAGATTAACGGGAAATCATACGATAATAACGGGGCTTCAAAGAGGTCTAATCTGGGCAATATTGTAGATGTTAAGCTATGAGTGAGACTATTGGTCAAATAAATCGGTTAGTTCCCGGTCTGCAAAGCCAGGTAACAAACAAAGCCTTAGAGCTTGACGGTAAGGATGGCCCGGACTTTACGGAAGTGTTTGGTAAACTCATCAACTCAGTTAACAACCTTCAGGATCAGGCGGCGCAGGCGCAGAAACTCGCGGCGACCGGCGATGCGGCTGATCTGCATCAAGTAATGATTGCGGTTGAGGAAGCGGGAATAAGCATGGATCTTCTCCTCGCAGTCAGAAATAAGTTGGTAGACGCCTATCAAACATTGATCAGAATGCCTATGTAGGAAAGATAATCTGAATGACTCTGCCATAGGATAGGCAGACAATATAAAATAGGATTTACAATGGAATATCTGAAGCAGTTATTCAATAATATCTCGGGGGTAGTCCGGGCTATGTCTCCCAGCCAGGTGATGATGCTTGTCGCTGTGGTCGCCGGTATCATAGTGGGAGGCGTTGTTGTCGGCAATTGGGTGAAAAGCGTTAATTATTCTATCCTTTATTCCGACCTCGAGCCAGCCGAGGCGGGGGAAGTTGTCAATCAACTGACGGAACAGAATGTATCGTACAAATTGACCAACGGCGGGACAACCATTATGGTGTCGTCAGACGATGTCTATAAAGTACGAATATCGCTGGCTTCTCAAGGATTGCCGCGATCAGGCAATATCGGGTATGCCATATTTGATAAATCGAATCTGGGGATGACCGAATTTCTCCAGAATTTAAATTTCCGGCGCGCTTTGGAAGGCGAATTGATGAAAACGATAATGCAGTTGTCTGATGTTCAGGCGGCACGCGTTCATATCGTTATGCCCAAAGATCGGCTTTTCAAGGAAGACAAGCAGGAGGCCACAGCCTCAATTGTGCTCAAGTTAAGGACTCCGGGAGGCCTGTCAAAATCCCAGATGGCCGGGATTACTCATTTGGTGGCGTCATCGGTCGAGGGTCTGAAGCCGCAAAATGTTTCGATTATTGATTACAATGGCGAGTTGTTGTCTTCTCAGAATGGCTCTGATCCGTTAGCGGGGCTGACATCATCGCAACTTGACGTTAGAAAAAATGTTGAGCAGTATCTTGAAAAGAAAGCACAGTCGATGTTGGACGGAGTAATTGGCCAGGGGAGATCGATAGTCAGAGTGACCGCCGAGCTTGATTTCCAGCAGGTTGAGAAAACCAATGAAATTTACGATCCTAATTCTGCCGTAGTAAGAAGCGAAGAAAAGACGGATGAATCCAAATCAGCCACTGATAAGAAAGAGGCGGCCGCCGAATCACGCGATGATAACAAGGTGGAAACCTCAATCACCAATTATGAGATTAACAAGACTGTAGAGCATATAATAAATTCTGTCGGCAATATCAAACGACTTTCCGTAGCTACACTATTGGATGGGGTTTACAAGAAGGCTCCGGCGGCAGAGGGAGGCGCTGTTCAAGAAGTGTATGAACCACGGGCGCAGGAAGATATCGATCAAATTTCCGCCATTATAAAGAATGCCGTTGGTTATGACTCCGAGCGTGGCGATAAAATTGAAGTGGTGAATCTTCCTTTTGATCGAACTGGTATGGAATTTGAGCAAGAAAAGCTGGATAAAATCGTCAAACAGGAATTCTATTTTGATATTGGCAAGAAAATCGGACTTGTCATACTGGCAGTACTTGCCTTTTTATTTATTCGAAGAACGGTAAAGAAGCTTTTTGCGTCCCTTGTTAATGTGCTTCCGACTGCTCAACCCACGAAGGTCGGATCAAAATCGACGGCTTCAGCGCCGGGTCAGGCTATTATAGAAGAAGAAGAGATACCGCCGATTCTTCCGGAATCTCGAAAGCCAAAACTGGTTGACCAGATGCAGGTAGCGGCCAAAGGGCGGCCGGAAGAGATCGCTAAAGTCATCAGGACAATGATGGTTGAATAAGGATTGAGATATGGAATATGCTGACTTGACATCGATCCAAAAGGCGGCTATTGCACTGGTGGCGTTCGGAACTGAAGTTTCATCAATAGTGCTTAAGAGCCTGTCCGAAGCCGACATGGAAAGAATTACGGTTGAAATTGCTAATCTTCGTGATGTACCGGCTCAGGTTGAAGAGAAGGTGATCAGCGAGTGTCATCAAATATTCATGGCACGGCAGTATATTAGTCAGGGCGGTGTGGACTTTGCCAGAGAAATACTGGAGAAGGCGGTAGGGTCGAAGAAAGCCACCGAAATACTCTCTCGCCTGGAATCCTCATTTCGGACATCCGGCTTTAATCTCCTAAAAAATATTGATTCTAAACAGCTGGTCGGTTTCATTCAGAATGAGCACCCTCAAACAATCGCGCTAATATTGACTCAATTGACCGCTCAGCAAGCGGCCGCCGTACTCTCGGAGCTTCCGCCTGAATTGCAGGCCGAAGTTGCTCTAAGAATAGCGACAATGGAAAAAATCTCGCCCGATATTTTGAAAGAAATCGAGTCGACTCTTGAGGCACATTTTCAAGAATCAGCTGAAGGCGACCTCTCGGTTTCGGGGGGGGCGAAAACTATGGCTGAAATCCTTAATCTGATAGAAAGCGCCGCCGAAAAAAATATCCTTCAATCGCTTGAAGCCGAGAATCCCGACCTCGCCGCGGAAATTAAGAATATGATGTTTGTCTTTGATGACCTTATTCTGCTTGATGATCGTTCTATCCAGCGACTTCTTAAGGAAGTTGAAACCAAAGCCTTCTCCATCGCCCTGAAGGCCGCATCAGAGGAAGTCAAAACCAAAGTTTACTCCAATGTTTCTGAAAGAGTTGCGGTGATGATTAAAGAGGAAATGGAATTCATGGGGCCGATGCGGTTGTCAGATGTTGAAACCGCTCAGCAGAGAATTGTAGAGGCGGTCAGAAAACTTGAAGAAGACGGTCAGATAGTCATTTCGGGACGGGGTGGTAAAGAAGATGTCATTGTCTAGGCTTCTTCATAGGCCTTCTCTTAGCGACAAAGTTATCGTGGGCGAGTACAGGATTGACCTGGAGGCCGATTGCATTGCTGAAAAACAACTTAGCACAAAATTTCCGGATGTTCAGATAATATCTTCAGTCGAAGGAAGAAAACTGATTCCGATTCAGGAAATTATCAAAATTGAACAGAAGCTTTCGGACGAAAAAGAAAAAGAATACAAAAAAGGACTGGTGGAGGGGCGCCTTCAGGGAAAAAATGAAGGGTACGCTGAGGCAAAGAAAGTTATCGATAATTTCAGCTCTTTGATTAAGGACGCTATCAAACAGCGTGAGGTACTATACAATGAAGCAGGCAGAGAAATACCTGAATTGATCATCCAGATTGCTAAGAAGATTACTTTCGGAGCTGTACAGATAGACCCCAATGTCACAATTGAAATGGTATCCGGTACAATCAAGAAGCTTGTGGACAGATCAAAGATAAAGGTTAAGGTCCATCCGGAACATCTTCAGCTTGTCGAACAGCAAATAAGCCGTTTCAAGGGTGAATCGGGGGGTATTAAAGAGATAACTATTGAGGCCGATAGCCGCGTTCGGTTCGGCGGCTGTTTTATCGAGACCCCGACAGGGAATTTTGATGCTCGCCTCGATTCACAATTTGAGATAATCGCTGAAGCCCTCAAAGAAGCCGAAGGAGATCTGTGAGACCGATTCCTTACCATCTCTATTCAAAGAGGATTGGCGAGATCAGCGCTGTCAGGCAATCGGGGCGGGTCGTACAGATAATCGGGCTGGTGGTCGAATCATTTGGTCCCGCGGTCTCTATAGGGGATATATGCCAGATTGAAAATCCCGAAAGCGGCGATACAATAAAGGCTGAAGTTGTCGGATTTCGGGAGAACAGAATTCTTATGATGCCGCTTGGATCGGTTTCCGGGATTACGTCGGGTTCCATTGTTATTTCAACCGGTGAGCAGATAAGAGTGCCTGTTGGAGACGAACTGATAGGGCGTGTCATCGGCGGCTTGGGAGAACCGATAGATGGTCTGGGACCGCTTCTTTGCGCCAAATCAAGAGTGATCGAAAGCACGCCAATACCGGCTTTAAAAAGGACAAGGATTACAGAACCAATTAGGACCGGCATTACGGTGATTGATATTATGGCGGCCTGCGGCCGGGGGCAGAGGATGGGAATTTTCGCCGGCTCGGGGGTTGGAAAATCGGTTCTTCTGGGAATGATCGCTCGAGGCTCATCCGCTGATATCAACATAATTGCCCTTGTTGGCGAACGGGGGAGGGAGGTTCGCGAATTTATCGAGAAGGATTTGGGGCAGGAAGGACTCCGCAGGTCGATTGTGGTTGCAGTAACCTCGGATCAACCGTCATTAATTAGAATCAAGGGCGCTCATGTCGCTACGGCGATTGCCGAATACTTCCGCGACCAGGGGAAACATGTCATGCTTCTGATGGATTCTGTCACCAGAATCGCGATAGCTCAAAGGGAAATCGGTCTGGCGGTCGGCGAACCGCCGGCAACCAAAGGTTACACTCCCTCGGTCTTCGCAATGCTGCCTCGATTGCTGGAAAGAGCCGGCACAAACGAAAAGGGTTCTATCACCGGATTATATACGGTGCTGGTTGAGGGAGACGATTTTAACGAACCAATATCGGACGCAGTGCGATCAATCCTTGATGGGCATGTCGCCCTCTCGAGAAAATTAGCGGCGATAAATCAATATCCGGCAGTCGATATTCTTGATTCTATCAGCAGGTTGATGATTGATGTTTCTTTACCGGAGCATCTCAAGCTGGCGGCGAAAGTGAGGGAAATTGTCGCTACCTATCGCGAGGCGGAAGACCTGATAAATATTGGCGCATATGTCAAAGGCTCATCGGCAAAGATCGATTACGCAATTTCCAAGATAAATGAGATAAATAAATTCTTCAGACAAAGCATCGAAGAATTATGTAATTTTGATGACTCGCTAAAAAGGCTGGGCGAAATACTCTCGGACGTAACTCCAAACAGCGATGAAAAAGTTTAGATTCCGCCTGGAACGGATTCTTCAGATTAAGGCGCATCTGGAGAAGGAGAAGCAGAAGGTTCATGGCATGGCGGCGCGCAAAGTGGCTGAGCAGGAGACGTACCTGATAAATTTGGACAAGAATCGGGAAAAGACGCAAGGGGAGCAACTTGGCTTTTTATCCGGCAAGGTCAATCCCAATCATTTGGTTAATTACTCCCGCTACTATTTGAAACTCAAGAAGCAGGAATTGACGGGTCGGGAGATTCTGAAGGCTTATATAATAGAAAGAGAGAAAAGAAGGCTGGAGCTTGTGGAGGCGACCAAGCAGAAAAAAATATATGAAAAATTGAGGGAACGCCGGGTGGAGTCGTTCAACAAAGAGCTTGATCTCCACACGCAGAAAGAGCAGGATGAGTTGGCCGGCAAGATGCATATAAATAAAAAAAGCTCCCGTGTCTAACGAGAGCTTTATGAGCCTCGGGCTCATTTGGGATGATAATAATTGTGCTCGTAAAAAGATATTATTTCAGTAGCATCATCATCCGACTCCGGCGAAAATCTCCTGCCATGATCCTGTAATAATAGATACCGGAAGCCAGCTGTCTGCTATCGTCACCTCGTCCGTCAAAAGTTATATTATAAACGCCGGCCGGCAGTGACCGGTTAACCAAAGTTCTTACTTCCTGCCCCAAAACATTGTAGATATCAATTTGCACTGGAGTCTCTTTGGGTAAATCAAATCTTATATTTGTCGAAGGATTGAAAGGGTTGGGGTAATTTTGTTCAAGCGCAAATTCCGTCGGAATAGCCAAATTGCCTTTTTCTTCGACGTCTGTAGCATTCTTTATGTTAATCGATCCTGACCTGAAATATGGAGTGAAGGGAACGCCAACTTCCGGCGTAAACTCAAGACGCTCAGTTCCGTTAAAGCTGGCCGAATCAATGGTTACGATGGCATCGGACATGGGAGACTTTATTTTAAATCTTATAGATGCCAGTTTTCCGGAGCCGGGGGAGAGCGGAGATGTGTCATAAGAAAGAGATATCAGTATCTCACGCCGCTGCGAGCTTGTGTCGATTTTTATGACTGAAGCCGACGCCCCTCGCGTACTATTGAAAAGTGACTGTAAATATTAACGGATATAATGCGGACAATCTCACGGAAGGCCGGAGTATATGAGCCACCGCCTTTAACCGCGAATTGGAGGGACTGAGTACTTTGGAAGGTTGCGGAATCGATAATAATGCTGTCATTACCGGCCTCAGGTTTAATCTGGAATCGAATTATTGCGAGCGGACCTGTACCGGGATCGAGCGGTGTCTGAATTCCGAAGCCAAGTGATATCAACATCTCTTTATTAGCAATGTCCGGAGTGACAGATTTGTTTGATGCCATATCACCGCGGGTATTTTCAAATATGGTAGTGTCATATATGAGATTATCCGATGAATACTTAAAAGCCAGTTTGGCATCAGTAATAGGTTTTTCATTTCGGCCATATACTTTCAAGTCAACATAATCTCCGGGAGAAGTCGTGGTTGTGTCAACCCAGACGGTATCATTACCGGGAGTGACTTCTTGAATGGAAACATGCCCGCCCCGGAAATAGGGGGCAAATCCCACGCCCCCTTCCGGAATAAATTCCAGTTTTTGAATTCCTTGATAACTGACTGAATCAACAATAATATTTTCGTTGTAACCACCCGGCTTTGTGCTGAATTTCAGTGTCGCGAGAATCCCCGTTCCCGGTAGAAGTGGAGATATATTATAATCAAGCGAAAGCAATATCTCTCTATTTTGAAGATTCTTTGAGATTGTTTTGTTTGAGGCCGTTTCCCCGCGTGTCCCTTCAAAAATGGCTGTATCGTATTCAAGACTATCTGAAGAATATCTCAAAGCCAATCTTATGCCGGAAATCCGTTCTTCATTATAGCCATAAATATTGAGCGCTATTGTCTCAGCCGGCGTCGTTGATACACTGTCTATCCATACAGAATCCGGGCTTGGAGGCGATTCGAGGACAGTGATATATCCTTTCATAAACTGGGGGAAAATAGTCACGGCATTGGAATCGGAAAAAACGGTGTTAGAAATGGGGGGATAGAATGAGGAATCAATTATTATAGTTTGCAACGCCGCCGTCGGATCGACGGTGAAATATAAATTGCAGAATAGGCCGTTGCCTCGGGGTATCCAGCTTGATTCCCCCCAATCTTGAATGCTAAGATTAAATAAACCAGTGGAATTTCGGGTCAAAATTTTATCATCCGGTATATAGGAAAGCCTTCCGCCTGCCGAAGAAAAGGAATCCAAGGTCAAATAGCTGGAGTCATACATAAAGACAACCTCGGCGGCGCTTAATGGTTCATCATTATAGAAATAAACGGGCAATTTTACGCCTCCGCCGGGATAGGCGGTCACGGAATCAATCCGTACTGTATCTGCAATATCAGGATCATAGGCTGCGCTGACACTAAATGTCAGCGCCATGACAAGAAAAAATCTTAGAAAGATCATATAAATGCGAGATTTCATATATTAACTCATCAGGGCTTAGAGCAAAAGCGATGCAAAAATCAAAAAAAACTTCAGGCTCTTAAGTCATGAAGGTAATCCTGCAGTAACCTTATATATATCAATATAATCCCAACCTTCGGTCGGCGCAAATGGAAAATGGGGACGGTCCAATTCTGTGAATATCATTGCAGGAAATAGGCCAACTGAAATAAAAATAGAGCCATTCAGCAGGCATTAAAATACTCCATTCAAATAATATGGCCACTGGATAGTAATAGATAGATATTAGAAAAGAGATTTCCTGGGGCAGAGGAAATATTTTCCTGAATCGCGGGCGAATTAGAGTGACATGGCTGAATGTATCGGTTCCATTTGGTCTTATAACATCAGGCCATATATGCGATTATGCGGAATCGCGGCGGTGAGCATAAATAGCGGCATGGGGATTGCTAAAATGATGATGGAGTAAAATACTATGATTAAAGGTTTATACCAGTCGGCGTCGGCGATGATTCCTCATGTCAAGATTCAGGAAATCACCGCCAATAACTTAGCTAACGCCTCAGCGCCCGGTTTCAAACGGGACATGCTGTTCACCAAAGAGCTCTCGCATGCTCAGGCCAAGAATTATCCCAAAAAATCTGACTGGGAAACACCGATGATAGACCAGGTCTATTCCGAATACGAGCAGGGGATGCTCGATAAGACCGACAATCCGCTTGATCTTGCAATCGAGGGCAACGGATTTTTCACGTTTGAAATGGAAGATGGTACAACCGTTCTCTCGCGCAACGGTTCATTTACTGTCGATCCCAGCGGGTATCTGGTTAACTCTGACGGTCATCGCCTGCTTGGCGATGGCGGGCCAATTAATGTTGGGGAAGGGACTGTTTCAATAGCAGAGACGGGGCAGATAGAGGCGGATCAAAGTCTGGTTGGAAATATTCGGGTGGTGGATATCGAAGATAAGAGTTCACTCCAGAAAGTTGGAGACAGCGCGTTTCAGATTCCTGAGGGTATTAATCTTGTCAGCGCCGTTAATTTCGCAATCAAGCAGGGGTATCTGGAATCATCCAATGTCAATGTAATTAAAGAAATGGTGAATATGGTTGCATCATTCCGAAGCTTCGAATCGGACGCTCAGGCGTTGAAAGCTCAAGATGATTCACTTGAGAAATTGATAAACAATGTCGGACGGGCCAAATAATTACGGAATAAGCGGGAGGCTTATATGATAAAAGCAATGCGCACGGCGGCATCGGGCATGGTTGCCCAGCAGATGAACGTTGATAATATCGCCAATAACCTTGCCAACGTAAATACAACCGGTTTCAAGAAAAGCAAGGTTGAGTTTCAGGATGTTCTTTATCAGAATCTTCGTAAAGCAGGCACAGCGACCGCGCTCGGGGCTATGGTTCCAACCAATCTTGATATTGGATATGGCACCCGAGCGGTGGCAACGGTAAGAGAATTTTCGGTTGGCGATCTGATGCAGACCGGCAATCCGCTCGATTTGGCAATTGAAGGGAACGGATTCTTTCAGGTGACGATGCCGGATGGCTCCATGGCATACACTCGCGATGGAGCTCTCAAACTTTCCGCAGAGGGAAGAGTCGTAACATCAGACGGATTTTTTGTTTACCCGGAAATCACCATTCCCGACAATGCAACCTCACTGGCGGTCGGCCTTAATGGCGAAGTTTCCGCCCAGGTCGTTGGGACAGATGAACCGCAGGTTATCGGCCAGATAGAGTTGGCCAAATTCATAAATCCTGCCGGGCTTTCCGCCGTGGGGCACAATCTATATCTGCAGACACCCGCATCAGGTAATCCGATTGTCGGGTCCCCGACTGAGGAAGGTCTCGGAAAACTTAATCAGGGGTATCTGGAAGTGTCCAATGTGAAAGTCGTGGATGAGATGGTCAATATGATTGTGGCTCAGCGCGCTTATGAACTCAACTCCAAGGTTGTGCAAACAAGCGAGGACATGACCCAGATTGTGAATAATCTAAAGCGATAGGAATATCTATGATAAAAGACAAATGGATTTGTCTGGTCATTTTGGGACTGATACTTATACTTTGCTCGGGAACTTCGGGAAGTAATGATTTCGATAGAGCAGTAATCGACAAAATAGTTGATCTCTATAGTCTTGATACAACCTCGACTGAGGTTGAAATCATCAGGACCGGAATTCCTGTTCCGGCAGAAAATTATGACAGCCTTAGAGTCACGCCTTTGAGCGAAGCCCCGGCGGATGGCCTGGCGCCCTTTTTGATAACCATTTACCAAAAGGATGGACAACTAAGTACTGGGCAGGCAAGAGCCAGAATCAGGCGCTTTGCCGATGTTCTTATTACCGCGGACAGATTGAAGCAACACGAAGCTGTTACTCCTGATAAAGTAATTCTTGAAAGGATGGAAATAACCTCGCTCACCGAAAGATCGTTGACGAACGCGGCGGAATTAAAAGGGAAATGGACTAAAAGAGGCATCAACAAGGGACAGATATTATCGACCGGATTATTGGAAGAAATTCCGGCTATCGTTACGGGGCAGGGTGTCTCCATCCTATATAGAATGTCCAACATGGAAATTACTGCCGCCGGGACTGCTCTTCAAGCGGGCTATAAGAATGAGATGATAAAGGTCAGAAATACGCAATCCGGTAGAATAATAAGTTGCGCAATAATCGACAGTCAGACGGTGCAGGTGTCTGCGCCATGAGGGTTACAATATGAGTTTTAGAAAAATACTATTCTTTATTTTGATACTCTTGCTCCTTCCTTTTTCTCTGCGAGTATGGTCAGGGGATTTTGGGCAGGGGAGTTCTCTTTATACCGACTCGAAGGCGCATAGAGTCGGCGACATTCTGACAGTATTAATCTATGAATCATCCAATGCCACCAGTCAGGCCGAAACCAAAACAGAGAAAGCCGGAAAATCATCGACTACTGCCGGACCCGGTACCGGCAGTTTTGATTTTATTCCCCTCTTTGGCGTGGATTATGATAATAAAAATTCCTTCAACGGCAAGGGGGAGAATGTTCGCGCCCAGTCACTGCGGGCAAAAATGTCGGCAACTGTTGTTAGCGTAAAGGACAACGGCGACCTGATAATTAAGGGTTCACGTACTATAGGTATATCCAAGGATAGGGAAATTATGACTTTGACAGGGGTCATTCGCAAAAAAGATATTACCGCCTCAAATGCCATACCCTCATATTTGATTGCTGATGCAGAAATTATGTATTCCGGCAAAGGAGTGGCCAATTCCGCCAGCCGTCCCGGCTTCATAATGCGTTTTCTCAACTGGTTATTTTAGGGGGATATATGAACGGAATGTTGTGCTCACGCCTTTCATTGCCATCATTGACGTTAACCATCTTGTTGCTCCTGCTCAATATTGTCACTCCCACGGCACAGGCAGGAGTGAGAATAAAAGATATCACTCGAATCCATAGCGAAAATGAAGTTGACCTCTTTGGATATGGGTTGGTCATCGGGTTGGATGGCTCCGGCGACAGCAAGGGGACGCAATTCACCATGCAGTCATTGGCCAACATGATGGAGAGAATAGGGCTTACAGTTGAGCCGGATAAGCTAAAAGTAAAAAATGTGGCGGCAGTGATTGTCACCGGCCGGCTCTCCTCCAACAATAAAGCCGGAGACAGGATTGATGTGACTGTCTCGTCGGTAGGCGATGCTTCATCATTGCAGGGAGGAATGCTATTACTGACACAGCTCTCGTCGGCGGCCGGCGAAGTGTATGCGATGGCACAAGGGCCTATATCTATTGGGGGGTTTAATGTCCAGGTAGAAGGCGGAAACAAAATAATAAACAACTATACCCTTATTGGAAGAGTTCCCGGCGGGGGCAGTATCACGCAAAATCTTGAAGGAGTCCAAAATGGGGGAGATTTGATTTTGGGGCTTCATTCTCCCGACTATACGACGGCCACCCGAATCGCCGGCGAAATAAATAAACGATATGCGATGGCAGCGAATATTGAAGATGCCGCAACGATAAGAATCAAGATTCCGGAAGTACCATCAAATCTAAACAGCAGAGCCGACTTCATATCCGAGATTGGGAGCATTCAGGTAGAACCTGACGAAATCGCAAGAGTGGTCATTAACGAAAGGACAGGTACGATCGTGACCGGCGCCAATGTTACAATTGCTCCGGTCGCAATTGCTCATGGAAATATTACGATTAATATCAAATCGACTCCCATCATTTCACAGCCGCAACCATTTTCAAAGGGGGAGACTGTTGTCACGCCCGAATATCAAGTCTCGGTCGATAATGAAAAAGCCCGCGTAATTACGCTTGAAGAGGCGGTCTCACTGGCGGACGTGGCTAAAGCATTGAATCAAATAGGCGCCGCGCCGCGCGATATTATCGCCATTTTTGAGGCTTTGAAACAAGCCGGAGCTTTACGGGCGGAATTGGTGATCATTTAAGCATGGCAACCACAACAAACATAACAAACGCGGTTCGACAGGCGCCGCTAAAACATATTCCTATTAGGAAAGCGGCAACCGTCGAAGACGATAAGAAGAAGCTTCATAAAGCCGCCAAAGATATGGAGTCACTTTTCCTGTATCAGATTCTGAAGGCGATGAGAAAAACAGTTCCCGAAAATGAATTGACCAAAGGGCTCGGATTCGGAAGTGGTCTGGGGAAAGATATTTATGGCGAGATATTTGATGAGGAATTGGCCAAGAAAATGTCAGGGAACGGAGAGAAGAGCCTCGCTACTCTATTATATAAATCGTTGGAAAAAACGATAGAAAAGCAATCCGCGGTCGGAGAAAAGCATTCAAATTCGGTCAGAGAGATTCTTCCCAAAGCAAAATATTTGAAAATTACCGATGGCGAGAAGGGACCGATCAAAATCGAGACAAAATCCAAAGCAATCCCTCTGAATAATATGAGGGATGGCGTCTCTGGAGCTGGTCGAGAGTCTGCTTCAATGAAGCCCGTCAAGAATGTCACAGATGAAGCTGATCGGCCTGATATAATAAATAATCAGGTCATCAAGTCTGCCGCGCGACCGGCAGTTGAGGAAATTCAAGAGAATCCTGAGGCCGATACCGTCATGGGACGGTTTGGGGATATAATAAGAGAAGCCTCGGAAAAATATCGTCTGAGCCCGGAGTTGCTTGAATCAATAATAAAAACAGAGTCGGCCGGTAATCCGGGGGCGATATCCTCCGCCGGAGCAAAGGGGTTGATGCAGTTGGCTGACACTACAGCGTCCGATATGGGGGTGAGAGACGCATTTGACCCGGGAGAAAATATCCACGCCGGCGCCAAGTACCTCAGATGGCTGATCGACAAGTTTGGCGACCTTAAAAAGGCGCTTGCCGCCTACAATGCCGGCCCTGAAACAGTGAAACGATATAATGGAATTCCGCCATATCAGGAAACCAGAAAATATGTTCAGACGGTCATCAGCGGACTGCCCGACAAGCGGCATTTTTATGATTAACCGACTGAGCTAAAGAGATTTGTCTTTATGCCGAAAGAACTAACGGGAAATAGTTCAAATTCTGAACTGGTGATGCAATTAATAGGAGTTCTTAATAAAGAAGCATCCCTCTTTGAAACATTCCTTGAACTCCTCGAGAAACAGCAAAAGGCGCTTGTGAAAAACGACATGGATGCGCTAAACGAGATCACTATGATCCAGCGCGAAAGAGTTATGGAGGCCGGCATTCTGGCAAGGAAAAGAAAGAGTCTGGCTTCGCGGCTAACCCCGGGCGAAGAAGGGGAAATGAGCTTGACCATTTCGAGACTTATCAAAATGGTCTCAGATGGGCAGGCCGGCATTTTAGAGAGTCTCCGTTCCACGATTTTGGAATTGAATGAGAAAATATCGAAAGTACGCTTACAAAATGAAATGTTGATCAACCGATCACGTGAAAATATTATGAAGACAATGGAGCTTTTCAGTCGAATTAAAGCTCCGGACGAAAATTACCATGGCGAAGGGAAACGAAATTCGTCGCAGACTAATCTGGCGCTGGATAGGAGGGCCTGATGGCGGGACTATTTGACGGTCTTGAAATGGGGAAAAGGGCCCTATCCACACACCAACTATGGCTCAATACTATTGGTCATAACATATCGAATGTTAACACTCCCGGCTATACTCGTCAAAGAGTGGCCATAAGTACAACTCCTCCGTTGGAGATGCCCATCGGTCAGGTCGGCACAGGCGTGAAGGCGGATGAGATTAGAAGTATCCGCGACCTGTTCCTGAATCAGCAATACCGACAGGAGAATAAGACCCTCGGACAATGGACGGCGATGGAAAAGACATTATCGCAGGTAGAAGCCCTTTTTAGCGAGCCAAATTCAGATTCGCTCGGCGATCTTCTGGACAAATTTTGGGCTTCATGGTCGGATTTGGCCAATAATCCGGAATCTGTGGCGGCCCGCACAGCTCTTAAAGAACAAACAAACCTTCTTACCAGCGGTCTGCATAGAATCTATAACCATTTGACAGATCTACGGCAGTCAGTAGATAATGATGCCGCCCTTCTGGTGCAGAAAGTGAATGACCTCTCCTCCGAGCTGGCTTCTCTCAATCAGCAGATCGCCCGTTCGGAGCTGGGAGGACAGAATGCCAATGACTTGCGCGATCGGAGAGATTATCTGATCGATCAGCTGTCGGAATATGTCGATGTCAATGTTGTTGAGCAAAAAAATAATACGGTAACGGTTATGGTCGGCGCCTTGACTATAGTTGACGGAACTTCATCATTCATGCTAAGTACCCAGAAAAAGGGAGCCGGATTGATTGCGAGCAGTGAGATTGTCTGGGCCGGCACGACCAAGCCAATCAAGAATCTCAATGGCCAGCTTAAAGGGTTGGTGGATACCCGCGATAATGTCATTCCCAAATACTTGGAATATCTCGATAACATTGCGGAATCGCTTATCACAGGCGTCAATGCTCTGCATCAAACGGGTTATGGTCTTGATGGGTCAACAGGATTGAATTTCTTTGATCCGCTCAACACCAGCGCCGCCAGCATACAGCTCAACGCAATGATCGATCTCGATATCAACCGGATTGCCGCATCGAAGGATGGCGAGGTAGGGGATAATGTAAATGCGCTGGCCATCGCCGATTTAAAAAATTCGCCGCAGATGATGAGGGGGACCGCTTCCATAAATGAATTCTATAATTCGATGATTGGGGAGCTGGGGGTGGAGACAGGCAAGGCGAAAAATTTGAAAACCAATTATGAGCTTCTAACGGAACAAGTGGAAAATGCGCGGCAATCAGTGCAAGGGGTATCTCTTGATGAAGAGATGGCTCAAATGATAAAATATCAACATGCTTTTGATGCCGCGGCACGAGTTATAACGACAATGGATCAGGCGCTGGAGACAGTCATCCAGGGAATGGGTGTCGTCGGACGGTAGCCTTAATCACAATAGACGGGCATTTTGGATCACGGAGGAAGATTTGCTGATTTTAACAAGGAAGTTGGGCGAATCAATAACTATCGGCGATGATATTAAAGTCACGGTTCTGGGAGTTTTTGGCCGTCAGGTCAGAATAGGTATAGATGCACCCCCTAAAATCGTGGTTCATCGTGAAGAAATCTATGTCAAAATTCAGAATGAAAACCGCAAAGCGGCCAAGTCAGTCAAGCAAGACCTGGCCAATGTGGTGAAATTGCTGAAGAACAAAATATCGGGCGACGCCCATAGAAAGAAGCCAGCGCCTGATATTAAGTACAAGAGGACGACCAGGAAAGCTCCAAAAGAGGAACAGAGCGACTTCTGATCGCCAGATCCGGTTACAGGGTGAATTAACATGAGAGTAACTACTAAAATGATAAGCGACCAGGTATCGTCAAGCCTGAGTCGGTCGCTTGATCGGTTCATGCGACTCCAGACGATGATGTCAACCGGCAGAAGGATCAATCAGCCATCTGACGATCCTATCGGCGCGCAGAAGGACCTTGGTTACAGGAAAGTTCTTACCGAAATGTCGCAATTCAAGAAGAATATTTCCAGCGGCTTGAACGTGATGGCGAGTTATGACACCATTATGGGTAATCTAAAGGATATGACTTCGTCGGCGTATGAAATCGCCGTTTCGTTGTCAAATGATACTTATGATACGACGGCCAGGGAAGGCGCGGCCACAGAAATAAAATCGCTCTTTGAACAGATGGTCGAAAGCATCAATACTCAGGTCGAGGGACGCTATATATTCTCGGGATTTCGCACCAAGACAAAACCATTTACGGTCGGCGCCAATGGAGTTAATTATGACGGCGACAACGGCGCCATACGGCTGGAAATGGAACCCTCGTCAAAAATTGATGTGAATCTCGTCGGCTCCGATGTGTTATTCAAGAAATTAAGCGTGCTTGGGGAGGACGCGGACATCAAAGTCGGAATCGATGCTAATACTCTTCTCGCTGATTTGCATCTCGGAGGCGGAATTGATTTAGCGCCGGGGACATTCACGGTAGAAGACAATAATTTGGGCATAAGTACAAGTGTAGATATCAGTACTGCTGTTACGGTCGGCGACGCTATTACGCAGATTAATAATCAACTCGCGGCCGCAGGCATCACGAATCTTACGGCCGACTATGGCCTGGATGGAAACAATCTTCGGTGGGTAACAGTGAATAATGGATTGATATCCGATAACACCCTGCTGTCCAATTTAAACTCCGGTTCGGGAGTCAGTATGAACTCCGGAAAACTCAGGATTCATAATATCTCCGAGACAACCAATGTGGAGGTCGACCTTTCATCGGCAGGGACAATTGGGGATGTTGTTACCGCAATAAATAGTACTTTGACCGCTAACGGCGTAAATAATGTTACGGCCGCCATAAATGCGGCCGGCACAGGAATTGACATAACTGACTCCAATGGAGTGCCGCTTGGATTAATTGTCGACGAGGGGGGGTATAATAGCTCAACCGCGAGTGATCTGGGTCTGTTGGGATCCATAAATCCCGTCTTGAATGGTCGAGCATTGAATCCGCGAGTAGATTTTTCAGTTAATGAATCTGTTTCCGGAGAAACCACGGCGGCGGACCTTGGACTAAATGGACAGTTTCACTCTGATAAAGGGGGCGAAGGGCTAACTCCTCGGTTGCTGGATACGACTCCGCTGGCGCTTCTAAATAATGGGCACGGCTTCAATCTGGGCGAGGTAAAAATATCTCAGGGGAGGGCCGCCGCCTATCTGGATTTCGGAAATTCATCTTATGTGACGGTGGGCGATTTGCTGACCGCTATAAATACCTGCGGCCTCAACATAAATGCAACCATAAATGATTCGGAAAAGGGGGTTCAAATTGACCCCACTATCGACACGGCATCACTGATAATCGAAGAGACGGGCAGTAGCAGAACCGCCCACGATTTTGGCATTTTTGGTTCTTCCGACCTGCTTGGTTCGATGATAATTTTGGAAAAAGCTTTGGAGACCGATGACCGAGATGTCGTTGGACAATTGATCAAGAATCTTGATCAGGGCATGCAGAATCTGCTGAACTATCGTGCCCAAGTTGGCGCCAAAGTGAATCGACTGGAAACGACCAACAGACGACTTGATGAGCTTAATATTAATTTCACCAAACTCTTGAGTGAAGAGGAGGATGCCGATCTCATTAAGCTTGTCACCGACTTGGCGGCCCAAGAGAATAATTATAAGGCGGCCTTGATTGCCTCCGCGAAAGTAATTCAGCCTTCGTTACTTGATTTCCTGAAATGATATCTTCAATATAAAAGGATGGACAGATGAAAATTTCGACACTTAGATTTGGCGAACTTGAGATACCGGATGACAAGATAATCACAATGCCCAAGCCGATACTCGGGTTTGAGAGTCTGAAGCAGTATTGTATCATCGAACGGGAGGATGGCGAACCTTTTCTCTGGTATCAGGCAGTTGATGATCCTGCCGTTGCATTCATTATTGTTAATCCCCTTTTCTTCTTTCAGGGGTATCTCATTGAAGTCAATCCAAAGGAAATTGAGGAACTGAAAATTGAGGATGTGAAATCCGTAGAAACCTATGTGATTGTGACTGTGCCGTCTGATCCACGACAAATGACGGCCAACCTGCAAGGGCCGATTCTTATTAATACCGAAACTCGTCTGGCCAAGCAGTTGATCCTTGTCAATTCCGAGTATGGGGTTAATCATTCATTACTTGACAACAAAGGGTGTGAGGAAGAAGGCGTCCTCGAAGAGGAAGCGGCCATAGCAAAGGTGATGGTCTGATTTAAATGGCGCCGTCAAGGAAGACAAAGCAAAGCAAGAAAAAGCGGGCAAAATCTGCAAATTCGCGGCCTTGCTTAAAAAGAGCAAGCGTGGCAAAAGGGATCTCGAATAGTTCAGATCCGTCCTTAATTATACAGAGAGCTTATGAATTTTATCGGAAAAATCGATTCAATGACGTCCTCCTGACCCTCGAAAATATTCCCGACTATCGAGAACTGGAATCCGAATCGGACAAGAAACTATTCCTGCGATTGCAATCGCTATCCCTGCCGCATCTGGAAAGATATATAGAGGCGGAAACCTGCGCTCGAAAGGGTCTGGAAATAGATGAGTCTGAGTATGATTATTATTTTCTGCTCGCCTATGTCGCGTTGATGCTGAAAGATTATGATAATGTCATTAAATTTGGCAGGCGATTTATAGGTCTATTGGATGCCGACAAAGGCGAAAAAAGGCAATCATGTCATCTTACAAAAGGCAGCTCTCACCTATTATATAATTATCTTGGATTGGCTTATCGGCAGAAAAATGACGTTGACCAAGCCCAGGAGGCTTTCGAAAAGTCAATTGAGACTGCCCCCTGGTATGATCATCCTTATGTCAATCTGGCCAATCTATTTATTCAAAAGCGGCAGTTTGATAAGGCGGATGAAGTCATAAATAAGGGGCTGAAGAAATGCTCTCAGGTTCAAGAATTGCGGATATTGAAAAAGAGCTCAGAGAATCGAGCGACCGTAACAGCCTGCCTGATTGTCAAAAACGAAGAGGAAAACCTTCCGACCTGTCTTGAATCAATCAGAAATTGGGTTGATGAGATAATTGTCGTCGATACGGGTTCATCCGATCGCACGGTTGAAATTGCCGAATCATACGGCGCCAGAGTATTTTATCAGCAATGGGACGGGGATTTTTCAAAGGCAAGGAATTATTCGTTGGCGCAGGCGACCAAGGACTGGATTTTTATTATTGATGCCGACGAGGAATTTGTGCAGGATGATATTCCACTGATCAGACGGGTAATGGCGCAGGATAAGTATCGCCTTGTTTCCATAAATGTATATAACATGAACAAGGAGACGGGCGAATATACGTCTTTTTTGCCATCTTTTAGACTTTATAGAAGAGATGCCGGGTTCTATTATGACGGAATAGTCCATAACCAATTGAAATATGGCCGAACAGAAGCATCCTTGAGAGTTGGAATAAGGCTTAAGCATTACGGATACAGCTTATCTCCCGAAAAGATGAAGAAGAAATTGGCGCGTTCCCGGGAACTGCTTGAAAAACAGCTGAAAGATACTCCTAATGACGCCTACGTGCATTTCAATTATGCGCAATTATTGAGAGGCGCCGGCGCTGAGCTTGATCCGGAGGCTTGCGACCTGATAATAAAGCATGCCACCCGCGCCATCGAATTGACCGCCGACGATTTGGGACCATATTTGCATGTTCATCTTATGGGGCATCATCAACTGATAACTACTTTTCTTTATCAAAAGAGATTTGAAGAAGCCGAAAAGCTTTGCTACAAAGCGCTCGAATTGAAGCCGGATTATCTCGACCCTATATTGTCTTTGGGACACGTCTATTCCCACATGAAAAAATTGGATAAGGCAGAGGAATATTTCAAGAAATATCTTGAGATGCAGGAAGCCTACGATGAGTCGCAGGAAACAACCAATCTGATTTTGCTCTATATTCGCGCCCGGCATATTGCATATTATGGTTTGGGACTAATCGAACAATTCAGAGGTAACGGCGAGAAGGCGGAAGGATATTACCATTCGGTTCTCTCGGAGTATGGGCCATATCTTGACACCTATTTTCGTTTGGCGCGATTGTATTTGGATCGAGGAGACCTCGAAAAGGCGCGGGAGCAAATTGAATTGGAATTGTCCTGGCATCCGGCTTCAGACCTCGGCCATCTTTACATGGCGGAATATCTAATTCGGAATGATAGAGTTGAAGAAGCGCAGGAGTCTTTTGCAAAATCATTGGAGTGCACGCAAGACAATCCGGAGGTTTACGAACGCATAGGTTGCTTTTACGCCAATAGACGGGATTTCGAAAAGGCGGTTCCACTATTTGAAAGCCTTGTGAGAATCAAGCCAAATTACGCACATGGAATTAAATTGCTGGCGAAAGTCTTATATGATTTATCGGTTTTCGATAAAGCCTTGGAGGCCTATTCAAAATATCTGGAAATTACACCTAAAGATGCTGAGGCCCTGACAAATGCGGCCAATTGCCATTTTAAGATGAATAATCTCTTAGAAGCAGAAGAATCATATCACAAGGCATTGTTGGCCAATCAAGACCTCGCCATCATATATAGAAATCTGGGTTTGACGAAACTTCATCTTGGCAAGGCCAAAGAAGCCGTGGCTCTTCTTGAAAAGTACACTGAGATTTCTCCCGATGACCTTGCCGTCCAACTCGCATTGGGCACAATTTATTGCAATATAAGAAGTTACGACAACGCTATACCCCATATAGAGAAATATCTTTCCGGAAATCCGAATGATATTGAAGGGCTGTTTAGGATCTCAGAATGCTATTTTCATCTTGGCCATTTACATTCTGCCCTAATTGGATATAACCAGATATTAAAATTAGATCCCACCTATTCGCCTGCCCAAAATCGGGTCTGCGAACTGCAATCGGCAGGGGTTCCCGCCTGACTCAGAAATCATCAGCCGGCGAGAAAATTCGTTTTTTTTGGTTATTAAGTTTCCCCCGATTTTGCCGATTAAATTATCAAGAAATTAAGCCTAAAAGGGTATCAACTTATATGCATTTTAAGGGAGGTGTATAGAGCCAAAAAATAACTGCAATTACTCTTATTGGATTAGTGACATCGGATGTTGTCCGGCACGCCGGACATAATTACATGGCGAAGGAAAGGAAATCCTTAATCATATTCAAGGAGGAAATGACAGATGTCACTTCGCATTAACAACAACATTGCGGCAATTAATGCCCACCGTAACCTCGTTCTGACAACCGACAGCCTTTCCAAATCGATGGAAAAGTTGTCATCCGGTTACAAGATTAACCGCGCCGCCGATAACCCGGCGGGTCTGGTTATATCCGAACAGTTCCGCGCGCAGATAGCCGGTTTGAACCGCGCTATCGACAACTCCGAAGGATCAATCAACATGATTCAGACGGCAGAAGGCGCTCTGACGGAGATTAACAATCTGATGGTCTCGATGAGAGAATTGGCCATTCATGCCGCCAACGAAGGCTTCAATGACTCTGCTCAGTTGGCCGCTGATCAGGCGGAAATAGACAACGCCATCAAGACGATTGACAGAATCGCCGCCAACACCCAGTTTGGCACCAAGAAACTTCTGGATGGAACTAAGGCCAATGTCGCGACTATTACCAGTTCTAACTCCTCGCTGGTGACTATCAAGGAAAGCAACCTGACAACTGGTACGCACTCGATTACATCGACCAAGACGGCCGAATCGACCGCCACACTGAACACCACTTCGCTCGGCCTGTCAATTGACAGCACGGTGACGCCGTACAATTTGACGGAAGGAATTCATAATCTTGATGTAATTCAGGCTTCCGCCGGCGCTATCAAGACTTCAGGCGCCATCGATTTGGTTGACGCCTTTGGCAACGGCATTACCTTTGCCGCGACGGCGACGTCCGCTCAGCTAACCTCAGCCGCGGCTCTGGGCGCTACGGCGACAACATCTAATGCCGGAACTTATAGTGTGATTCTTAATTATCAGGAAAATGGCGAAGCCGTTACCGGAGTTCAGACTTTATCTGTGGCTGTTGCAAGCTCGGATACCAGAGCCACTGTTGTTGCGGCGTGGAACTCGGCGATTGCCAATAATGCCGCCTTGACAGGGAAGATTACGGCAACCTTGAGCGCTGGCAATGAGCTGGTATTCAAGGCTGTAAGCGCTGGCGCCCAGTATTCGGTTGAGTTGACTGATTCCACTACGACTGCAACCACTGCATATTTTGATTTTGCCGCGGCTGACTCCCGCGGTTCTTCCGCCAACTCTTTGGCATTCACCGTGAAAGACGCCAAGAATCCGACCGGGCACACTGCCACGATTGCTATCACCGCCGCCACATACACTTCGATGACGACTCTCATTGCCGACATCAATACGCAATTGGGCGCTGCCCTTGAGCTCGGCACTGCCGCCTCCGGCGTCAATAACTTAACAGCTTCTTTGGTTGGCACCGACCAGATCAGATTTACAACCGCCGACGAAGGCAGTGACTATAGCGTCCAATTGGTAACCACCGGCTCCGATACCGGCGAAGGCCAGAATATTCTTGAGCTAACGCCGGATTCGATTGCCAACAGCGGCACCGATGCGCTTGTGAGCTTTGATAACTACACCACGGCTGTCACGGCTGTCAATTATGCCAGCACGGGCAGCATAGAGGTAGGCAATAAAGCTGATGGCGAGACAGGAAGAGGCACAATTGGTTTGACAGTGGCTGTCGGTCCTAATGGCCTCAACATTGGCAATCTTTTGCTGGATGTGACCGCGGCCCGCTTTGATGTTCGCGTCGATGCCGGTCCAGCTACTTCAGTGACTGCCGGCGAAGATACAACCGTGTTCAACGCCAACCGCAGTCAATCGGTCAAAATGAACATTGGTCTGACCTCAAATGGCGGAACTGAGACGCTTAACAATACCGACCGCTCGTTGGTATTCCAGATAGGCGCCAATGTAGGCCAGACAACTAAGATAGGTTTGCCGAGTATGGCTTCTTCTTCGCTCGGAAAGAATATTGCTGCTAACATGTTCACTTCACTGGCCCAGATTAATGTTACCACGGTTCAGGGAGCTCAGGACGCCCAGTCCGTGATTGATGCCTCCATCAATGAGGTCTCAGAAGCGAGAGGTACTCTTGGAAGCTTCCAGAAGAATACTCTGGAATCCAATCTGAGAAACCTTCGTATTGCATCCCAGAACCTGTCGGCTTCAGAGTCGAATATTCGCGATACTGACATGGCGAAAGAAATGTCGGATTTCGTGAAATATCAGATTCTGTTGCAGGCCGGCACTGCCATGCTGGCGCAGGCCAACCAGGTTCCGCAGGTTGTTCTGTCACTCTTCAAATAGTCATTCTTGCTATGCGACGGGGGAGGGAATTCTCCCCCGTCTCTATAAAACCGCAGAAAATATTCAACTCAACATCTACATAAATCCGGAAATATTCCGATAATTTCAGTAATAGTCCGCGCCTGAATTATTTGTAGTGGACACTTTCCAAGCCCTTATTGGATTGGAGGCTTTCACTTCAGGCCGGAGGATGGACAATTAAACGATAGGAATCAAATATGGCAGGATCACAGACTATTGAAGGGCTGATGTCCAATCTTGACATAACTTCCATAGTCAATACTATTATTACCGCCGAGAGACAGCCAGTCACTCTGCTTGAGGCTGATAAGGCCTTAAGATCAAATCAGGTGGCGGCCTACCAGGCGGCGCTGGCGAAATTCTTGGCTTTGAAGACAAATTCAGCCCTGTTGATGAAGGAATCTTCTTTTAATAAGACGAGCATAAATGTCTCTGATGAAACGGTTCTTTCGGCTACTGCCAGTGAGCGAGTTGCTCCCGGCACATATAATCTAAGAGTACTGTCGCTGGCGAGGAACCATCAGCTGGCCACGCAGGGATTTGACAACGCGTCGGCTTCAATGCTTGGAACCGGCACGATCAAATTGTCAGTCGGGAATGCGAGCCAAACCACGCTGACGATCGATTCAAGCAACAACAGCCTGCTTGGAATAAAAAATGCCATAAATAATGCCCATATTGGGATTACGGCGTCAATAATCAATGACGGTACAACATCGAAATCATATAGGCTTTTGCTTACCTCGGATAAGACGGGAGCCGTTAATGATATCAATTCCGAGATATCGCTTTCAGGAGGGGAAGCAATTGATTTGACCAATAGTTCATTCGATGTCCCTGAGGAGTTATCTTTTTCAACGGGGTCCACATCGAATATCTCTCTTGGGTCAACGGCGACTTATACCGGGAATCAGAATAAAACCTATACTTTCACTATTGGGGGTAGCGGCGCTCAGACGATCGGATCCGACAATATAACAATCAATTGGTCGGATGGCACAAATTCAGGATCAATACTGGCTACCCAGTCCGATACCGAATATGAATTGACGGGCGCGGGTTCCGAGGGATTGAAGTTAACCTTCTCCGCCGGCGACCTTGTAGCGGGGGATACATTTCAGGTTCAAACATTCGCGCCCTTATTGCAGGCCGCTTCAGATGCGCAAATCGCCATAGGCGCGGACAGCGGCAATCCCGGCTCGGCCATTGTGATCAACTCCGCCACCAATGAATTCGATACGGTTATACCCGGAATGGAAATTAGCGTAAAAAAGATCAGTGAGCCCAGTACGTCGGTAACTATTAAGACCGACATCGATACAGCGGCGGTGAAACAGATGATATCGGATTATATTGACCGATATAATGATGTAATGAAATTTGTGGACGAGCAGAATACTTATAATACAAACACCAAAGAAGCAGGCGTATTATTTTCGGATTTCTCGCTTCAAGTAATGCAGACTTCTCTTCGTTCCGCCACGACATCAATTGTGAGCGGCTTGCAAGATGGAATCAAAAATCTTGCCGCTATCGGAATTCGTTCCGACGCGGACGGCCGCTTAACCATCTCCAATTCGGCGCTCCTTCTTGACTCCATCAAGAATGATTATGATAATGTTATCAAGCTGTTCACCGATTCTGGAGAATCAAACTCATCTATGATTGAATTCCTGTCAGCAGGCCAGAAGACAGTTGCCGGGAAGGATTTCGATATAGAAATCACGCAGGCCGCTACTCAGGGTTCTCTTCAGGGAGCGACGATTGCGGATCCGTCTGCTTCCCCCCTGACTCTGACAGACAGCAATAATGTTCTGAAATTCAGAATTGACGGAATCATATCAAGCGATCTTGTTTTGTCTGCCAGAACCTACAATTCCGGCGAGGAGCTGGCAAATGAAATTCAAACCAGAATCAATGCGGACTCAAAGATCAATAGCCGTGGAATAAATGTCGAATGGGTCGATCTCGGAAATACCGGGTATTTGAAGATTACGGGCGGCTCGTACGGTTCAAAGTCCAAAGTCGAGATTTACACTGCCGCTACCAATACGGCATACAACACGCTGGGACTTTCGGGAGGTTTGTCACGGGCAGGAATCGATGTCGCAGGAACTATAAATGGGGAAACCGCGACCGGGTCAGGTCAAATACTTACCGGCAATAAGGGAAACCATAATACGGAAGATCTGAAGCTAAAAGTGACACTGACCAGCCATGATATTATGTCTGGAGCCGAGGGGATTATAACTGTTGCCAAGGGGCTTGCGTCCCAGGTCGATAAAACGCTTGATAGCATTACGAAAAGTATTGACGGTTCCATAGCCAGAAGAGTTTCAGCTCTTAATGATCAGATTGAAAACCTAACCAAGCAGATTGACGACTACGATAAGCGGCTTGCCGCGAGAAAAGAGGATCTCTTAGCGCAATTCAACGCTATGGAGGAGGCCTTGGCGCAATACAAAACGGAGTCGTCTTATCTCACATCTCAGCTTAGCAGTCTTACTACGACGCTGGGCCAAACCACGAGTACACAATGAACCAAAAACTCCAAAATTATCAGGCCATCGATACTCTTGGCAAATCCATGCCGGAACTGATAATCAAGGTCTATGATGGCGCAATTTATAATTTTGCCAAAGCAATTGAGTTTTATAAAGCCGACAATTTTCAGGACGGGTATGATTCCATGGAAGGAGCCAAGAAATTCATTGTTCATCTTTATACGTCTCTGGATAAGAAAAGGGGAGGAGAGATAGCGGAGAATTTGTCGAAACTTTATGCTTATATTGTTGAACGGATCAGCTTTGTCGAGGCGACCAAGGATATCGCCAGCATTGAGGACTGCATACTTATATTGAACAATGTCAAAGAGGGGTGGGCACAGTTGGTCAAAGATGCAAAAATCAAACCGGAGGCATTAGCGCCGATATCAAATACCGCACCCATCAAGCGTGTATCAATCTCGGCATGAAAGGTAAATGAAATGGAATATAATCAGATTACACAACTGGAACGCGAGCTTATCTTCACACTAAAAGAAGAATATTCCTTTTATCAATCGCTCTATATTCTGATTGATAAACAAAAAGATATGGTTAAATTTGAGCGAGACGACAAACTGCTGGAATCCTTTACGGAAATGGAAAGATGCCATCAGCGGATCCAGCAATCGGAAAATAAAATATCAGAGATGAGGGAGAAAAATCCAAAACTCTTCAACATGGCCGCTTCGGCGCCGGAGGTCAGAAAACTGGTCAGCAGTATTATCACTCTGGTAAAGAAAAATATTGGTCTGGTTAAGGAAAATGAAGATTATTTCAAGGGCCGTCATGAGCGGCTCAAAAACGAGCTTAAAGAGCTTCAGAATAGCCATAAGATATTGCGGTACATAAGGGAATCGGAGCCTATGCCATTATTTGTCAACGGCAAAAATTAGATTTCGACGCCCTTTATTGAGCCGGTTTCACCGCCGATAATAGGAATATGAAGGGGTGAAATTATGGAAATAGGACCTTTAGACAAAGAAAAACAGATCCCGCAGAATTGCCCGGGCAGTCTTGGCGCAGATCAGAAAAAGGCATCCCGAAATATTGACGCGCAGGACGAGATGCTTCAACGAGAACGACTCAGAGCGGTAAGCAGGCGAATGGAAAGCGATTACTATAACAGAGAAGATATTAAGAGGTTAATTGCTGAAAAGCTATCCGCCAGTAATGAATTCATTGATGAAGTCCAGACAGATTTGGGTTGATTAAATAGAGAAATTGGAAAACAATAAGGCAGGTTGAAGGAATCAAAGACATCATTGGAAGGAAAATCTATGCCCGCTACGTTCTCACCATCTTTAGAAACTCGCCTAAAGCAGGT
Organism: uncultured Ignavibacteriaceae bacterium; assembly: GCA_964498015.1. Classification (GTDB taxonomy): domain Bacteria; phylum Zixibacteria; class MSB-5A5; order GN15; family PGXB01; genus CAWEZN01. Next base: position 7,175 of record CAZCFT010000010.1, on the reverse strand, counting down.
TATCGCCAGCATAAGAAATCTGCCTACTCCGCCGATTGTTTTTGAGCAGATTCAAAAGGCGATCAATAATCCCGACACCTCTGTCAATGACATAGCCGGCATTCTGTCTGAAGATCCCGCCATGTCAGTCAAAGTTCTGAAATTGACCAATTCTGCCTTCTACGGACTGTCGCGCGAGATTGATTCAGTCAAACATGCCGTGATGATTATTGGCCTTGAAGCGGTAAAAAACCTGGTTCTCTCCGCTTCCGTCCTCAATATGTTTAAGGCGAATGACAGCAATAAAGAATATCATGAAAAATTTTGGCGTCATTCCTTGGCGACTGCATTTGCCGCCCGTCTAATTGCCGGCCGTCTCAAGGGTGGGGAAATTTTCAATCCTGACCCAGCCTTCTCGGCAGGATTGATTCATGATATTGGCAAAATGGTGATTTGCTGTTTTATGCCCAGAGAACACAAGGCTGTCATGGAGTATTTTCAATCATATCCGGAAGTCACTGAAATGGAAGCCGAAATTGCAACGCTTGGTTTTGATCATTCTCAACTGGGGAGACAGCTGGCGATAAATTGGAAATTGCCGACTCGCCTCGCTGATGCTATCGGGTTTCATCACCAGCCTCAAACGCCAAATTTAAGCGAAGATTTTTCAATACTGATAAATTTCGCCGATTATGTATCCTACATCGGTTTACCGGCCGAAGTCGGCCCTAAGAAAGTTCGAGAAATGAATCAGGCTACAATAGATTTCTTTGGAGTCGAACAGTCCGATATAGAGGAATTAAAGACGGCATTATTCAATGAGTATATGAAAGCGGAGACTTTCATGAGAATAGCGGGCGTAAGTTAATTCCGGGAAGAACGATTGATTTGCAAATATTCCTATCTGTTTCCAGATAAATTAGTCTATTGATTTTTCACATAAATTACAACAGGATTTTCCTGTCTCTGCGAAATTCGGCGGGGATTCGACTTGACAATGAAACATAATTTTGCATCTTGTCCAAAATTATGGACTGTTACTGCACACAATGAACCTCTCTCTCTTTGATTATGATCTCCCCGGGGAGTATATAGCATACCATCCGACCCGGAGGCGCGATAGTTCTCGGCTGATGATTCTCAACCGGGCATCCGGAGAAATCGAGCATAAGAAATTCCCAGCAATTTTAGAATATCTTAATAGAAACGACGGATTGGTGATTAATGACACGAAGGTTTTCAAAGCTCGCCTGTTTGCCCGCAGACAGAGCGGCGGAAAAGTTGAGCTTTTTTTGCTGGAGGAAATCGAGTCCGATGAGATGTGCTGTTGGCAGGTTTTGACTCATCCCACCAAGCGAGTGAAGGAAGCAGAGGAGCTGATTTTTGATGAAAAATCGATTATCACAGTGGTAAAGAAGCATCCGGATGGAAAGACCACAATCGGATTCCGATCGAGAGTTGAGGCCAAGAGAATCATATCGAAATTTGGGCATGTTCCCTTACCTATATATATCCATCGTCCTGATCAAAAAATTGACGAAACCAGATATCAAACGGTCTATGCCGATCCCAAAAAGTTGAGAGCTGTGGCGGCTCCAACTGCGGGACTTCATTTTAGCAAAGGGATTTTGGAAAGAATTAGAACGAAAGGGGTAAAGATTATTCCGATCACACTTCATGTCGGACATGGAACATTCAAGACTATTCGGGCAGACAATATCGATGAACATAAAATCGATCCTGAATATGCCGAGATTTCCAAAGCATCAGCCAATGCGATTAACAAGATTCGGGACAAAGGAGGACGGATTTTCGCGGTCGGAACGACATCTGTCAGAACTCTTGAATCGGCCAAAATCATTAAGGGAAAGATCCAACCTTTTTCTGGCTATGTTGATCTCTATGTAAAGCCGGGACATGATTTTCAAGTGGTTGATCATTTGGTTACCAATTTTCATCTGCCCAAATCTTCGCTGATAATACTGGTCTCAGCATTTGCGGGACGGGAGACGATCCTTGAAGCCTACAAAATCGCCGTGGCTGAAAAATACCGATTCTACAGCTATGGCGACTGCATGCTGATTCTCTAAGTCTCTGCACGCAAAATTATTATTTTAATCAGGGATTCAACAGAATATATTTCTCCCGTATGAAAACTGTCGCTATCATAGTTGCGGGTGGAAGGGGGGTCCGTCTCGGCGGAGAAATTCCGAAACAGTTTCGCAATATTCATGACAGGCCGCTTCTCGCCTGGACCATTTCGCAGTTTGAGAAAGCCAAAAAGGTCGATGAAATTGTTGTGGTCGTTCCTGAAGATTACCTGCTATATGCTAACGAAAGGGTTGTAAATCCATTTTCATTTGAGAAAATCAGTAGAATCGTAATTGGCGGCGAGACCAGAAATGAATCGGTCAGGAATGGATTGAGATCCATCCCGATTTCAACCGCTTTTGTTGCCATTCATGATGGAGCCAGGCCATTAGTTTTCCATTCGGATATTGATAGAGTGGTTGAAATAGCTCAAAAAGAGCGAGCGGCGATTTTGGCCCGCCCGGTTTCGGATACTGTCAAACGCGTGGAGGGTGATTTCATAATATCTACTCTGGACAGAACAAAATTATTTCTTGCGGAAACGCCACAGGTTTTTCAATATGATTTGATTATGTCGGCGCACAATAAGGCGTCTGAAAAAAATGCGACCGATGACGCATACTTGGTGGAAATGCTCGGCTTCAAAGTTCGGGTAGTAGTTCCGGAAAGGGCAAATCCAAAAATAACGACTGAAGACGATTTAGTATTGGCCAAACTTATTCTGGCGGACAATGATGAAACCTGGAATTAGAGTTGGTATAGGGTACGATGTTCATCAGCTGATGATCGACCGTCCATTGGTTTTGGGGGGGGTAATTATCCCCCATCGCCGCGGTCTGATGGGGCATAGTGACGCCGATGTTCTTCTTCATGCCATCGCCGATTCGCTTCTCGGAGCCGCAGGATTGGGAGATATCGGAATCCATTTCCCTAATACAGACAAGAAATATAAAGATATCAAATCGACCAGAATTCTGGCAGAAGTCTTCAAGCTGATTGTCGCGAAAGGATTTCAAGTCGGGAATCTGGACGCCACGATTATCGCGGAACAACCGAAGCTCAGCCCCCATATCCCCGCGATGAAAGGGAAAATAGCCCGGATATTGGTAATGCCTGAAGATAATATTTCAATTAAGGCAACCACCAATGAAAGGATTGGATTTGTTGGGCGAGAAGAGGGAATAGCCGCCATTGCCACTTCACTAATCTATATAGATGATGGAACAATCATTTCAGCTGATAAATAGCTTTATTGATAAGCTCTTCATTTACGGGCCCTTTTGGATCTATCTGGCTCTATTTATTGCCCTTTTCATAGAGAATATATTTCCCCCGTTCCCGGGAGATTTTTTTACGCTGACGGGCGGGGCGTTGGCGACCGCCGGTCGTCTAAATATTTGTATAGTATTCATGATGGTTTATCTGGGCGGCATTGCATCGGTGATGGTAGTCTATTATTTTGGATACAAGTATGGCAGAAACTTTTTTATGCGGAAAAATTATAGATTTTTTTCAGCCAAGGATATTACTCGCCTTGAAAGCTGGTTTCAAAAAAGAGGGATTTATCTTTTGCTTCTGAACAGATTCATTGTGGGAGGAAGGTCGATAATCGCCCTCGTCGCCGGAATAAGCAGGTACAGTCCTGTGTCAACATTCATATATACCTCGGTATCGTTCTGGCTGTTTAATGGAATTCTTCTCTTCGGAAGCTATATTTTTGTCGTCAATTTTGAAACCATCGCCCATCATTTCCATTTATATGAAAAAATAGTTTGGCCGGTCGTTATTTTGGCCGCACTGACGATAATATACCTAAAACTAAAGAAAGCCAAGAAAGATGTCGGGAAAATTTAGAATTTTGGTTCTTGCGGGAGGGTTGTCTGACGAAAGAGAAGTGTCACTGGCCTCAGCGAGGGCTATTACAGAATCATTGAATAGGTTGGGACACAGGGTGAGTGTAATCGATTCGGCCTCCGGACAGTCTCTGTTGGATGGCGAGGGTCGTTATATTTTTAGTAAGAATGAAGCTTCGAATTCAAAAATAGCTCTTAAAGCATCTGAACGCACGGCGCTGGCAAACTCAATAAGTTCAGAACAATATCGGGATATTGATCTTGTTTTTCTGGCATTGCACGGAGGCGCAGGGGAAGATGGTACAATTCAGGCGCTTCTTGATTTGGCCGGAAAGAAATATACAGGCTCCGGAGTTTTGGCCTCGGCGGTTGCCATGAACAAGGCCTTTACAAAGAGGATATTACGAGGCGAAGGGATTCCAACACCCCGGTGGGAATTATTCAATATCAAATCCCCGGCCGACATAGAACACGGAATTGCAACTCTCGCCGAGCATTCAGGGCTGAAACTGCCAGTGATCATCAAGCCCAATAATTCAGGCTCAACAATTGGTTTATCACTTATTAGACACGATCGGGAAATAGCTACCGCTTTAAAGAAGGCATCGGAGATTTCCCGTGAAGTCTTGGTGGAGGAGTACATCAAAGGCCGAGAGATTACAGCTTCAGTATTGGACGGGGCGGCTTTGCCTTTGGTCGAAATAATTCCGACCAATGAGCTATATGACTATCAGTGCAAATATACCAAAGGGAAATCTCAATATATCTGCCCCGCGAGAATTTCCCGGACAGCGACCGAGGAAATTCAGGAACTGGCTAAAAGGGCTTACAAATCTATCGGTTGTTCGGGACTCGCCAGAGTTGATTTCATTCTCAATAATGATCAGCCATATTTTCTGGAGATTAATACCCTGCCGGGAATGACCGAATTATCGTTAGCCCCGATGGCTGCCAAAACCGCCGGGATAGACTTTGATAGGTTGGTCGAAAGAATTTGCGGGGCGGCCCTGGAATCATAAGAAGCGCTCGGATATTTTCGGATACCTTCCGGTCCGTCAAGGCCGGATCAGGCCTTTGACTGAAATAAATTGACGAGTGGCAATTGGTCGCTTATATTTGGGAAATTGAAAAATTCCGATATGTATGTTGATACTGTGAGATTTATTATTTTGCCAATTCGGAAATTAGATTGAGAAATCGCTGAACTTTTGAACGCTATCTAACAGAGGAATAATGTCCCTACGGCTTTATAATACCATGACCCGCACAAAAGAGGAATTTAAACCTCTGGAAGACAATCAGGTCAGAATGTACACATGCGGGCCGACCGTATATGATGTCGCCCATATTGGAAATTTCAGGACTTTCATATTTGAAGACCTGCTTCGAAGGTATCTCAAATTCAAGGGATACAAGGTCACCCAGGTGATGAACCTGACAGATATTGATGACAAGACGATTCAGGGCGCCATTGCGAAAAATATTTCTTTGAGTGAATACACCGCCTTTTACAAGAAAGCCTTTTTCGAAGATATTGAAAAGCTTGGCATAGAAAAGGCGGAATATTATCCCGCGGCTACTGAACATATACCCGATATGGTAGGTATGATCATCAAGCTCAAGGATAAGGGATTGGCCTATGAAATAGACGGAAATTACTATTTCTCCATAGCTAAATTTCCTGAATATGGAAAACTGTCGCACCTTGACATGTCCGGATTGAAAGCGGGCGCCAGAGTTGCCGCCGATGAATATGAAAAGGAATCCATATCTGATTTTGCCCTCTGGAAAGCGTGGGACGAAAAGGACGGGGATGCTTTCTGGGAAACCGAACTGGGGAAGGGACGCCCGGGATGGCATATTGAATGCTCGGCGATGTCCATGAAATACCTTGGGGAGACATTCGATTTTCATACAGGCGGCGTGGACAATATGTTTCCTCATCATGAGAATGAAATTGCCCAATCTGAAGGGGCCAGCGGGAAGAAATTTGTCAATTTTTGGCTACACAGCGAGCATCTTCTGGTCGAGGGAACCAAAATGTCGAAACGTTTCAACAATTACTATACTTTGCGCGATATTCTTGACAAAGAGTACTCACCTGTTGCGGTCAGATATATTCTCATGGCTACGCATTACCGTCAACAGCTGAATTTTACTTTTGATGGTTTAGTATCGGCCAGAAATGGACTGGAGAGATATAATGATTTTTATGACAACCTAAAAGATTATGAAGGTGGGACTTCCTCAGGTGAGGCGGAGGAAATCATTACCAAAATGCTAAAGGGATTTGAGGAAGCGCTTGATGATGATTTGAATATTTCACCGGCGTTGGGGGAGGTATTCGATTTTATCAGAGATATAAATCGTCTCAAGGCGGAAGACAGACTGTCCCGCAAAGAGCGGGATCGGGCGATGATTGCGCTGGAACGGGTAGATACCGTGCTCGGTTTTCTGGTCAGAGAGGAATCTGCGATCAGTGGCGAAATTGAAGCTCTGATTCAGGAGCGTGCTCTGGCCAAGAAAAGTCGCGATTTTGAGACGGCGGACAAGATTAGAAATAAATTGTCCGATATGGGAATCATTCTTGAGGACGGTTCCGCAGGAACAAAGTGGAAAAGAAAACTCTGAGTATTAAATAGATTGATGCGCAGGAATTGACGCAAATTTTCTTGACATATAGCGCGAAAACGGTAGATTGTGTGCCGACCTGCCGGCTGGCCGGCAGGTTTGCGACGCCGGCGTAACTCAGTTGGTAGAGTAGCTGATTTGTAATCAGCCGGTCGGGGGTTCGAGTCCCTTCGCCGGCTTTTGAATACTGAACGGACTTGGACTTGCCATGTGGTTGGCTGGCGCCAAATTCGAGATGGAGGGGTTCCCGAGTGGCCAAAGGGAACAGACTGTAAATCTGTCGGCGATGCCTTCGGAGGTTCGAATCCTCCCCCCTCCATTTTGACTCCCAGTCGGGAGAGCCTTTCTTGCTCCTAATGTCGAGAGTCTGAAATATACTCAGAGCGTGATTTTATTGATGATTTTCTGTTCTCTCACATGATCGAAAGAACAGGTCTATCAATCGGGAGCGGAACTCAAATTCAGTTATAAGGTATATCGCAATCAAATTCGGGGGCGTGACCGGATATAGCCCCGGGATTGTTCTTATTAATAGCAAAGACAAGCTTGAAGGCTTGTTGAAAAAGTCCCTGCATAAAAAAACCAAGACCCCGCTTTGGACGGGGTCTTGGTATAGGTGGT
>CAZCFT010000009.1:0-41802 GCA_964498015.1 uncultured Ignavibacteriaceae bacterium | reverse complement strand
ATGTTTAGGTCAGTGATATGTATTGGGGTTAGCATTTTAGGTTTATAATTAGTTTGAGCAGGCATTTCTATTTGCCAACCCCACCTACTCCGTATACTTGTAAGTGTAGGTACCACAAATTATCCCACACTATATTCGTTAAACCATGAGAATATTGCCCTCGCCCTTGAGGGCAAAGGAAAAACAGCTTTATTGCTTAGTTTGAGGAGTCTGTGAGATCAATAGTTTGCCCAAAGAGAGATTGTTTTGTAATATATTTGCCGAGCCAATTTCCGATACTTTCAGTTCGAGTTGGGTAAAATGCGCCGGAACGAATGGTAGCATTTAAGACGGCTTCAGCCACATCATTTAAATTGCTGCAATTGCTCAGCGGAGCATAAATGCTATGAAGATTATGATCGCGTTCAGCCAGCCATTGCACGTAGCCGGCGATAGAGCTCTTTCCTATTCCATATTCCCCCTGAATATACATGGCGATTGGTTTGCCTTGCTCAACTTGCCCGGCTCCCCGGGTCATTATTCTTTCAATTTGGGATCCACGACCAACAAACAATTCTACAGGAACCGGCTGGCCCGGGTAGAAAGGGCTTTTTCCTTTAGTTATTTCAGTCATTTGTTATCCCAAATTTGATTTCGGGCAGTCAAGAGTTATCTCAAAGTATTCTATGCTAAATCCGGCGGAAAGTCAATCAACTCATAATAAAATAACTGGACCTATTTTCATGTCCTAAAACTTCGCCCACCTCGGGACGCGGGGGAAGGGAAGAATATCGCGGATGTTTTGCATGCCGGTGATATACATCAAGGTTCGCTCGAAACCGAGGCCGAAGCCGGAATGGGGAACAGTACCGTACTTGCGGAGATCAAGATACCATGAATAATTTTCCAGACTCAGACCCTTTGATGTCATGTTATCTTTCAAGACGTCATATCGTTCTTCACGCTGACTTCCGCCGATAATCTCTCCGATTTTTGGGACCAGAACATCCATAGCGCGGACAGTTTTACCGTCATCGTTGACCCGCATATAGAAGGCTTTAATGGCGCGGGGATAGTCATAGACGACCACGGGCCGCTTGAATGTTTTCTCGGTCAAATATCTTTCGTGTTCCGACTGCAAATCGATTCCCCATTTCACCGGAAATTCGAACGGTTCGCCCGATTTCTCCAGTATTTTCACCGCTTCAGTGTACGGCAAGCGTTCAAAATCAGAGTTTATCACATGTTCCAAAGTCTGGCGGATGGACTTATCAATCCACTGACCGAAGAAATTCATCTCATCGGCGCATTCCTCAAGAGCATACTTGAAAAGGAATTTCAAGAAATCAATGGCGACATCCATGTTATCCTCAAGTTCGCAGAAAGCCATCTCCGGCTCGATCATCCAGAATTCGGAGGCATGGCGCGACGTATTGGAATTCTCGGCCCGGAAGGTCGGGCCGAAAGTATAGACATCACCAAGGGCCAAGGCGGCGATTTCGGCCTCGAGCTGACCGGACACGCACAAGAATGTCTCGGAGCCGAAAAAATCCTCGTTAAAATCTATTTTGCTGTCTTTGAGAGGCGCTTTATTGAGCTCGAAAGCAGTCACGCGAAACATATCCCCTGCTCCTTCGGCATCAGAGGCGCTGATTATGGGGGTATGGATATAATAGAATCCTCGCTCCTGATAATATTTATGGATAGCATAGGCAAGTTTTGAGCGAATTTTATTTACGGCGCCAAATGTATTGGTGCGCGGTCTCAGATGGGCGATTTCGCGGAGATATTCCAAAGTGTGGCGTTTTTTCTGAAGCGGAAAAGTCTGGTCGGCCACGCCCACCAGTTCGATGTTGGAGACAGCCAGTTCATATTTCTGCCCCTGAGCAGGCGATTCGACCAATTTGCCGACTGCTCGCACGGCCGCACCGGTCAATATTTCCTTCAGAACGAGAAAATTATCGGGATTAGCGATTACCGCTTGAAGATTCCCCATGCAGGAGCCGTCGTTTATTTCAATAAAGGCTACTTCTTTGGATGTGCGGATGGTTCTCACCCAGCCGAGGATAATAATATCCTGATTCAGCGTGATTTTGTCATCGATTAAGATTCTTGCTATCTTAGTTCTTTTGAAATAGTCCATCTGCAACCTCTAATGACCTGCAATCATACATATATCCGGCGCACGAATAAATCCGCCGGACGCACTTTAGTTCGATTTTTCATCTTATTCTAAAATTTGGTCAAAATCAAGTCAATTTATGGTTTCAGTCCGGCGCCTGACGGACGAGTTGCGACTCGGATTCTGCTACACAAGGCTGTCACACCAAAAGGGAGAAATCTGCTTGATCAGACCCGGTAATAGTCCCCCCGCCAGTTCTTGATCGCCCGCTTGATGTTGTCTTCTGATAGATTCTCGTCAGCCGCTTTCTTTGCCAGAGCGAGAAACTCTTCATCCGAGGCGAAACGTAGTCCTATAATCTGCCGAATGGTCAGTCGAGAATCAAGCGGCTTCCCGGTTAATATGTAATGCCGAAGGTTTTCTTCAGCTCGTATCGCCCGATCCTGGGCTTTCAGCGAAAAAATCCGCACAAAGAAAAACATTAAAAGAAGGGAAATGTTAACGACGACGAGAAGCGCGGCGCTATACAGCCGTTGATGGTCGCCGAATGACTTGAACAGGTTCACGCCTGATCCAATGAGTGTGAGTATTATAATAAAGAAAAGCACAATGTGAAACATCGGCACGAAGCGCCTATGGTTGGCATAATTCTGGGCTTGCATAAACTACTCTCCTTACCGGTCTTAATTAGGTTCGGTTCAAATTAGGATGTCAGTCATAAGGCCTGATCCGGCTTTTGACGGATTTGAAGATTTGTATCAAGCGATATCTGCACCTTGTGAACCGGGCGGGCGGGATCCAATTATTTTAGCAATATCATTTTTTTGCTGGCAGAATAATTGTCGGCTTTGAGACGATAGAAATAGACTCCACTTGGCACGGGAGAGCCGTTCATATCTGAACCGTCCCAGCGCGCGACATATCGGCCGGCAGAAAAATCCCGATTTACAAGGATTGCTATCTTGCGACCGGTTATATCGAATATTTCAATCAGCGCATGGCAGGCTTTAGGAAGGTCAAATCGTATTTCCGTTGTAGGATTGAAGGGGTTGGGATGGTTCTGTTCCATCTCAAACTTCGAAGGCAATTCTGAACGGTCGGTCTCTTCTGTGCCGAGGGCGATATCCACAACGCAAGGGTTACTTCGACTGCCGCATCCGCAATAATTGCAGGCCTCAATTTCATATCTAAAGGCTCCATTAGAACTCTTAATAAGCGCCCTTGAGGTTGAAGAGCCGCTATCGATTCTGACATCGTTTTCATAGAGCATGTAAGATGAAGCGCCGGCCACGGAATCCCAGGCTATAGTGTATTTTTCGCCGAATTCAGGGGCCTCTGGAGCGACGGAAGGGATAATCATGGATGCGTCCGGGGCTGTGTTAATAGCGACTGTCAAGGCTGTACTGGCATCGCCGTACCCACACTGGTTTTTTGCCCGGACGGAATATTTGTGGTCTCCGCCATTGCTCTTGCTATAGCAAACCCGGGCTGAGTTTCCCACATCAACCCAACTGCCGTTATCCTCCCTTATCTCATAGGATGTGGCGCCTGATACAGAACTCCAGCTCAGGCAAAATTGCTTGCCGATGCATCCGGGATTTGGAACTGCCTGAAGCTGTTCGGGGGTGGACGGAAATGGTTTCACAACGACATATGTATCGCCATCGCCAGCGGGGTAAGATTCAGTGTGCTGGGCCGTCATAATATTGATGAAGCTTTGGGGATACCCGGCAAACAGACTCGGGTCGGCGAATCTGTCTTTGCCCCGGCACCTAAAATAATATGTAAGTCCCGCATTGACTTCAAATTGCCCTGAAATCTTTGTTGTATTTGTTAGGCTCGGAATATCTGTCCATGTTCCATCAACAGATCAACCCGATATTGGACATCATATCTCCAAATCCCTGCCGGCCCGACATCGATGCCGCTCCAATTCAAGGTAATATATTTGGAATCGCTTACACATATAGTTGAAGGCAAGGGAATGATACTTGTATTAGGAGGATTAGCGTCGGTCTGGAATGTGAAAGAGATGTTGTCGAGCCTCCGGGGATCGTCCCCGGGTTTGTACAGCCAGATTTCAAAGAATTCCTCTGTTGTATAATTCCCCGGTTCATTCCTAAGGTCTGCAATCCATTTATCGGTGTGAATGCCCACAGTGGCAGTGTATTGAAGCTCATATGGAGATGGGTCAAATGGCAAACCGGTCCAGATTTCGATGATATTCGGGGGGCCAAGCGATTTGAATTGTAATTCTACATTCCTGCTTTCAAGGCTGTATTCCCAATAAATAGGATAACTATTCATTCCATAAGCAGTGGGATCAGGATAGGGCAAAATATGCCAATTAGATCCGTCTATAGTCATACTATAGACATCAATAATATTTGCCTTCACAGCTGCATCTTCAGATGTCTGGAAGCGAGTCTTGATTTTTGGGTCGTCCTGATTTGCGAAGATTGCAGAAGTAAAAATAAAGAGTTGAAGAATGATTGCTATCGTTAATCGCGCTGATCCCATCAATTCTCTCCTACTCTCAATAATTTGTTTAGGCTCTATTATTTAGACGAAAATGAGGAGCGAAGGTTCAAAAAGGATTTAGTTATCATCGCTGGAAAGGCTTCCGGACTTTTGGATTGGTCCGAAAGCCCATGTCGCTTTTTGAGGCTACTTTCTTATTTCTCCAAAAGATTTCGGCCGCAGTCGGGGCAGAATCTATTACCTTTGGATTTTCGCAAAGAGTGGAATTTTGCGCACTCCAATTCGATATGCGCGGTCGGGTCGATCATAACTCCGCAATTCGGGCAGTATCTAAAAGGGGCGGGTTTCATGCCGTGGTATGGACCCCGACATTTTGAAGCGAGATTATCTTTACTCAATTTTCCTCCCTCTGCAAATGATTTGCATTGCTAATAGGCCCCATCAGATGTCAAGTCATTGCTGAACAGGCAAAATTGATTCCATCGTCCTTTAAGCGTCATATCCATTGAACCTATGGAATGCTCAAAGAATTCGCCCTCGACCATACCAAAGAGCGGCTTATCGGTGAATTTGAATAATCCCTTGAACCTGCCGTATCCGGCGCCGCATAGAGGGCACATGCGAGGATCATCGTAGAACCAAGCGCCGCACATTCGGCCGATTATGACGTCAAGAATAGGATGTGAAATCCAACCTTCAAAAACCCTGAGACCATTCTCATCGATTCGAAAATATCCTGCAACTACTCCCGAAATATCGCCATTTTCGTCAAGCCATTCGCCATTAAAATATCCGCTATCGCCGGTGTTATTGGCTTTTATCCATTTCCCGATTAATGACCCTTCGGCGCAGTGGCGCGGCCATATTCTGCGCGCATGCACGGCCAGTCCGTTGATACTATCCAGACGATAAAACGCGGTGAGATTCTCAAGTTGGCCAAAATTAAAGCTTAGCGTGATAGGTTGCGCGGCGAAAGTCAGCCAGGGGGCCGTGAAATAGACAATGCCCCGTTTCAAGTAGAGCAGGCAGGTGATGCCGTCAAAATCGCCGCAAACAGTCGAAACCCAGGCGGCATAAGCGCTGTCTTCTTCCTGTAAAATTGAATCCTGCCCGGCTTCAAAATCGATAGCCTTAACGGGAGCTATAACCGATACTCCATTAATCGACATATAGCCCGACCAATCGGTAGTGATGGCGGCATTAGAATCCCCAAGATTAAAAAGATGTCCCCACAAAAAGGTCACTGCGTATATGTCCCAGGTTGTATCCAAAAGGTCCGGGGGAGCGATATTTGTAGGAAGAAGCTGACTCTGAAATATTTCTTCATCAGATGGAGCACATTTACTAATCAGCGTCTCCACTTCGGGCGGGATGCTTTGTGCGACAGGCTGGAGTTTCTCCGAAATGGTCGGGGAAACGGTCTGCTTGCCACAGGTCAGGGTCAAAAACGCAACCCCGGCAAGCGTGAAGAGAATCAGTCGTCTCATATTACCTCCCCGCATTATAGGTCTAAAGCCACAATTCTTGCAGCAAAGTCGAGTTGAAGAACTTGAACTATACTCCACACAAAATATATGGATTGGCTGAAAATGACGCAAGTTTATTTTTGCAGGGTATTTTTCCGGAACAAAGACCCAAGATTTTCAGTTGATAAAGTATAAATTTGGATTAGATTAAGGCGATAGATTAAATATGTCGGCTCTTAATGGAAGAGGCGTCAAAAGCAGGAGAAAGGGATTGCAATCGATGTTGGTTGTTACCGAAAGCGCCAGTATGGAGTTGAAAAAGGCTCTCAATTCAGAGATGGCTAAGAATAAGCATCTTCTTCTTTATTTTCAAGGCGCCGGCTGAAGCGGCCCCAATTTGGGGATGGCTCTGGAGGAGTCAATCGAGGGTTTGGAGAAACTTGAATCAAACGGCGTGGCCGCTTACATAGATAAAGGGCTTAATGAATATCTGAAAAATGTCGGGAATATCAATATAGATTATATTGCCAGTGAATCAGGGCCGAGCGGGTATCGAGTCAGTATTGGAGAGAAATCCTGCGGCAACTGTAAATGCTAATCCTTGACCGTTTATTTTCCGAGAGATAATTTCTGCGCAATTGTAATGAAATTATAAATGGCGGCATTTATGGGGCCGGGGTCTGTCTCAAAAGTCATTATTTTGTTGCGCCGGTTCTTGTCCGTCAGGAGCCGGAGCATGACGGCCGAAACTTTTCAACTTTTGAGACAGCCTCCGGGGCCCAGAATGGCAGTTCGGGAGGCCTCTTAGGTCAAGAAAAAGCCTAATTGCCATACGGCCGACTTTCTCAACACTCCCCCAGGCAGATAAAGGCTTCTTTTTTTATTGCTTTTTGTCGATATCTGAATTAAACTTAACCCAAGTTTAAGGACATGGAGTGTTTCAGGCCTGAAAAGAGAGCTATTTAAGGGAATAATTTGGGATTCTTCGATTTTATCTCCAGCGATGTCGGTATAGACCTTGGCACAGCCAATACCCTGGTATTTGTCCGAGGCCAGGGGATTGTCCTTAATGAGCCTTCCGTAGTTGCGGTTGAAAAAGCTACGGGCAAAGTTCTGGCAGTCGGCTCGGCGGCCAAAGAAATGCTTGGTCGAACCCCTTATGAAATATCGGCCATCAGACCTCTTAGGGACGGCGTTATCGCTGATTTTGAAATTTCCGAGAAACTGCTTTCTGATTTCATCCGCCGGGTGGTTAAGCACCGATATTTGATGAAACCACGTATCGTGATTTCGGTCCCATCGGGTATCACCGAGGTTGAGAAAAGGGCGGTTCGTGATTCGGCTGAAAATGCCGGAGCCCGCGAGGTTTTCCTGCTTCAGGAACCGATGGCGGCCGCTATCGGAGTCGGTCTTCCTGTGGATCAGCCATCGGGGATAATGGTTATCGATATCGGGGGCGGGACGTCAGAGATTGCGGTAATAGCCCTTAATGGTATTGTCAATAATATCTCTGTCCGGATCGCCGGCGATGAGATGAACGATTCAATTGTCATGTATCTCAAGAAGAATTATAACCTTTTGATAGGCGAGCTGACCTCAGAAGAGATTAAGATTAAAATTGGTTCAGCCTTCCCCCTCGAAAAAGAGATTTCGATGGAAATAAAGGGGCGTGACCTTGTCGCCGGAGTACCGAAAAATCTGAAATTATCTTCGGTGCAAGTCCGTGAAGCGCTGGTTGAACCGATCGAGCGGATTATTGAGGCGGTCCGTCAATCACTGGAGAGAACCCCGCCAGAGCTGGCATCGGACATTCTCGAAAGGGGGATTATTCTGACTGGAGGCGGCGCCCTATTGCGGGGGCTGGACAAGCGGTTGCGTCAAGAGACCAATCTTCCTGTAGTCATTGCGGACGACCCATTGACTTGCGTAGTGCGCGGGACGGGCAAAGTTCTGGAAAATATGCAGCAATATTCCAAGGTCTTGATGAAGAGCCGCAGGGATTGATATTTCTTAATTGATTATCTGATAAAAAGATGGAGACGGGCTTGCCAAAGCCTGTCTTTTTTATTAGTCTTTTCTTTCTGATAATTGTCGAATCTATTAGATAGTAAGAGCTTAATGGAACGGGATGATCGGGTATTAGCGGCGGATGCAAAGGCTGGAGACCGAAAAGCTTTTGACGAATTAGTGAGGTTGAATAAAGATAAAATGTTTGCCCTTGTTTATAGAATGACCGGCGACCGCGAGGCCGCGCTTGATTTGCTTCAGGATACATTCTTCACTGCTTTTAAGCAGTTGGCCCGTTTCCGCGGAGAGTCGCAATTTTCAAGCTGGCTGTATAGTATCGCATCCAGAAAGACCCTTAATTATTTAAGTCGAAAGAAACTGCTTTCATTTCTGCCTCTGGGGGGCAAAGAAATGGTTGAACCGTCATACAATATGGCGGACAATATTGAATCTTCCGAAATAGACGCGGGTATTGCGAAGGCGGTTAATTCTCTGCCGCCAAAGCAGAAGATGGTCTTTACTCTACGCTTCTATGACCAATTGGCTTTTGCAGAAATTGCGGAGATTCTGGGGAAGAGTGTGTCGACAGTTAAGACCAATTATCAAAAAGCGATTGAGAAGCTTCAAAGAGGGCTTAAGGATTTCAGGTGATGATATGAATTGCGAGCAATTTAAGAATAACCTCAGGCTTAAATTGGGCGAGCTCTCTCTTGACAATGAAGAGAAAGCTCATTTGGGATCATGCCCTGATTGTGCCGGGTACTATGACACCCTTGCGGCTCTGGAATGCAAGCTCGCCTCGCAAAAAATTAATTTATTGACCGCAGACGAATATGCCGCGCTTAAGGACAAGCTTGATTCCGATATCGAACGAGAAGGAAATCGAGCCATTAATCATTATCCGACATATATTCGGTATGGCGCTTCTCTGGCGGCGGTCTTGATTCTTGTCTTTTTTTCATTTTTCCAGCATCTGCGTGTTCCGGAAATCAGACCGCTTAGCGCCGATTCCCTCTTGGCCGCTTTGCAGGCGACTGATTCCGCACAGGAGAGCGATAGCGAGGAAATTGACAAGCCATATCTTGATGTTGTCATAAATAATTACGTGCAGGATTATGGGTTCAATTCCAGCGAAATGCTGATCGGAGATTTGAGCGAGAAAGAGCTGGAGTATCTTAAAAGCAAAATGAAGGCTGGAGACATATTATGAAGAAAATAATTACGAACATCATTATGATCGGGTTGGCTCTGTTTTTCAGCGGCGCCCTGTCGGCTCTCAGAGCGCAGGAAACGGGATGGCCGGAGTGCATGATGCGGGAGCAACGGTCCAAAAATCTTGAGAATCTGCGCCTGCTGAAGCTTATGGAGGTACTGGATCTCACCGATGCGCAAAGCCCGCAGTTTATTTCGCTCTTTGTCGATTTCCGAAAAGAGACGCGGCTTACCAATGATGCTATTCAAAAAGAAGCAGACAGCCTATCAACTTTGCTCCAGACCGAGAAGCCTTCAGACGAGAGCATTAAATCATCTATTGCGAAAATTGAGTCCTTGAAATCCGACAGAAACGAAAGCGCCAAAAAATTCCACGCTGATATTGAGAAATTACTGACCATACAACAGATGGGAAAAGTGGCGGTATTCGAACTGAGGTTTGATCGGGAGTTGATAGAAAATGTCCGCGGTTTTCGAGCCGGACATACGTCGCCCGACAGTATGCATGAAAGCAACCGATAACATTAAATAAACGAAACAAGGAGTAACCAATGAAAAAAATCATGATTC
This sequence comes from uncultured Ignavibacteriaceae bacterium, assembly GCA_964498015.1. Classification (GTDB taxonomy): domain Bacteria; phylum Zixibacteria; class MSB-5A5; order GN15; family PGXB01; genus CAWEZN01. The sequence goes on along the minus strand of CAZCFT010000009.1, from coordinate 31,965 downwards.
TACTGGCTGCCATCTTTGTGATGATGCCTCTTGCTCTGTTTGCTCAGGGCAAATGCGGGCATGGTCCCGGCATGGGGATGGGCAAAGGGCAGTGCATGGAGATGGGCATGGGGATGAAAGGCGGGATGTGCGGGGGGGACGCCTGTTTAAGGCCTGGCATGATCATAAAAATGGCTGACGATCTCGGATTGACCGATGATCAGAAGAACCAGATCATAAAATTGAATGAGCAGGATGGTCTAGCGCGAATCGATAGCAAAGCGGAATTGGAAAAAGCGCAGCTAAAATTACATCATCTGATGATGAATGATGGGGCCGAGAAAGACATTCTCGCGGCGATGGACAATGCTGGAAAGCTCCGGACGGATTTGCGCAAAGCGCAATTTCAGCACATGCGGAAAGTGAAAGCTGTGTTAACCGCTGATCAGATTAAGAAATTCAAAGAGCTGTGCCCCAAGATGTGCGGTGACGACGGCCCGAAGGGTTGCGGCATGGGTCCCGGCATGGGAATGGAGATGGACCCCGAAATGGGAATGGGCCCTGGAATGAACATGGAGAGAATGGTAGAATTTACCGGCGATGCACCGGGCGGGCATGCCGGATGTTGCGATAAACATTGACAACCCGACGCTGACAGAGAGATAAATTCCTCCCGTCTATGACGGGAGGAATGATATTGTGACGCTTTCCACAGGCTCTTATTAATATCTTCCGCTGAGTAAAATGCTTTTTCTACGCCTGCTGACGGGCGGAGCCCCAATAGATATTCTCAGCAAATTGAACTATGGCGCGCTTAGTCGCTTCACGAGTTGGATAAACAATGGCGCCTTACTTCAAATTATAAAAAACTTCCCGTCCGAGGAACTGCGCCTCCGGCCCGATTGATTCCTCAATCCGGAGCAATTGATTGTACTTGCATATCCGATCCGTCCGGCAGACCGATCCCGTCTTTATCTGTCCGGCGCCCGTGGCAACGACTACATCGGCGATTGTACTATCTTCGGTCTCGCCGCTACGATGCGACACTACCGCCGTAAATCCGGCCTTTTTGGCCATTTCGATTGTGTCCAGCGTTTCGGTTAGAGTGCCTATTTGATTAAGCTTAATAAGAACAGAATTTGAGGATTTTTCTTTAATGCCTCTGGCCAGCCGCTTGGGATTGGTGACATACAGATCGTCGCCGACAATCTGCACTGTCTTACCAAGCTTCGAGGTCAACATTTTCCAGCCATCCCAGTCATCCTCGGCCAGTCCGTCTTCAATGGAGATAATCGGGTATTTCTTGACCAGCGCCTCATAGTATTCGATCATTTGCTCTGAGGTCAGTTTTTTTCCTTCCCCCTTAAGATTATAGATTTTCTTTTTAGAGTCATAGATTTCGGAAGATGCCGGGTCGAGCGCCAGTAGTACATCTTTTCCGGCCTTATATCCCGCCTTGACGATCGCCTCCATTATGACTTCAAGCGCTTCTTCGTTAGACTTCAAATCAGGCGCAAAACCGCCTTCATCACCTACTGATGTATTAAGCCCTTTGGCTTTCAACACTTTCTTCAGATTGCCAAAGACTTCGGCCCCAATCTGTAAGGCTCTCGCAAATGAATTGGCGCCGACCGGCATAATCATGAATTCTTGCAGATCGACATTGTTGTCGGCGTGCTTCCCGCCGTTTAGGATATTCATCATCGGCACCGGCAGAAGCTTGCAGTTACTGCCGCCAATATATTCATATAGATACCGGCCGACCGATTGCGCCGCCGCCTTGGCAGTAGCGAGTGAAACGCCGAGCGTCGCATTGGCGCCAAGTTTGGATTTATTTTCGGTACCGTCTAATTTCATTAGAAAATTGTCAAGAGCGACCTGATCGTAGGGGTCCATATTGTTCTTCAAAAGGGCCGGGGCGATAATTTCATTGACATTCTTGACTGCCTTGAGGACAGATTTACCAAAATAGATTTTGGGGTCGTCATCGCGAAGCTCGATCGCCTCATGTGTGCCGGTTGAAGCTCCCGATGGCGCCGCGGCGCGGCCAAGAGAGCCATCCGCCAACACCACGTCGACTTCTATGGTCGGCGTGCCGCGGGAGTCAAGTATTTGGCGTGCTGAGATATAATCAAAATCAGACATTATTATTCCTTTCCACTGGATTATGAAATTTGTGCTAATCTAAGAGCCGGATATTTTCATAGCAATATAAAACTGAAAGCTGATTTTCCGATAAATATACCAGCAGAAAGAGATTGATTATCTCTGACATTTTAATATATTCTGTTTCTGGACAATATGTTAACGGCAAATAGAAAAAAGATTCTTATCACTGGGGCGGGCGGATTTATCGGCTCACACCTTGTGCAAAAGCTGGTTGCCGAAGGAGCTGAAGTAACCGCCCTTGTAAGATATACTTCTTCCGGAAAGGCTGGGTGGCTTGATTACTTCCCCTGCAATTCCAAAGATAAAATCAGGATTATCTATGGGGATGTCCGCGATCCTGATATTTGTCTAAAGGCAGTTAAAGGTAACGGTTATATTTTTCACCTCGCCGCCCAAATCGCCATACCCTACTCGTATATTGTCCCAAGAGATTTTCTCCAAGTCAACGCCCTCGGGACGGCCAATATGCTTCAGGCTGCGCGGACTTGCGGAATCAAGAAATTTCTGCATGTTTCGACCAGCGAGGTTTATGGCACGGCCCAATATGTGCCGATAGACGAAAAACATCCGCAAGTGGCTCAGTCGCCTTATTCGGCCTCCAAGATTGCGGCGGACAAGATTGTCGAATCATTTCATCTGAGTTTCGGCCTGCCGACAGTTACGGTAAGGCCTTTTAACTGCTTTGGCCCCCGCCAATCGGCGAGGGCGATAATTCCGACTATCATTCTTCAGGCTCTTCATGGAAATAAAATCAGACTTGGCAATATTGACACAAGGCGCGACATGAATTTTGTTGCTGATATTGTTCAGGGTATGATCTCGGCCTGTTTCAGCCCCAAAACTGAAGGAAAAACCTTAAACCTGGCAACAGGCGTGGATTATCGCATTCGTGAAATAGCCGATTTGGTTTCTGACATTTTGGGCGAGAAGCTCATAATCAAAACCGAAAAGCGGCGGGTTCGTCCGTCAAAATCAGAAGTATATAGACTGCAGGGCGACAATCGACTTGCAAGAAAGCTTATCGGGTATAAGCCTAAATACGATTTAAGGATGGGGCTGAAAGAGACAATCAGCTTCTTTGAGAGAAATATAGGTCTTTACCGGAAAGAAGATTACCAATTATGAACCGCCCTGCAAAGAAAATTAGGCAGGCGGTAATTCTGGCCGGCGGGGAAGGGCGGCGACTTCTGCCTTATACCAAAATCCTCCCTAAACCGCTTTGGCCAGTTGGAAATCTGCCGATTGTGGAGATACTTCTCAGGCAGTTGGCCAAAGCCGGAATCACGGAAGTAATAATGGCAGTTGGATATCAAGCTGAATTGATGCGCGTCATTCTTGGTGAAGGAGAGCAATTTGGCCTGAGAATAAGATATTCTTTAGAGAAAAAGCCTCTGGGAACAGCCGGACCGTTAATAAAAATCAAAGGCCTTGATCCCAACTTCCTCGTGCTGAATGGCGACTTGCTGACGGATTTTTCATTCAAGGATTTCATCAGGTTGCATTTGAAAAATGGCTCGCCGGCTACGGTTGCAGTATTCAAACGATCAGTCAAAGTTGATTTCGGCGTAGTGGTAGATAAACAGGATAAGATTGTCGATTATCTCGAAAAACCGGTTCTTGGATATTCAGTATCAATGGGCATCTATGCCTTCAATCGGAATATTCTTAAATTGATTCCCGACAGGAAATTTGACTTTCCGGATCTAGTTCATAAATTGATTGCCATAGGACAAAACCCTGCTGTCTATAAATTTCGCGGCAGGTGGCTTGATATTGGGCGCCCTGATGACTGGGAGAAAGCGGATTCTCTTTTCCGAAAGGAACCTCGACTATTTTTGCCGTAGTAGCATAGTAATTTTTGGTTCGGTCGATATTATTGATAAGAAAGAAAACGATCAAAGGAAATAAGATGAAATATTTGATAACGGGAGGCGGCGGCTTCATCGGAAGCAACATCGCTCATGAATTGGTAAAGCGGGGAGAGGGTGTCAGGATTCTTGATAATTTTTCCACGGGGCGCAGGATTAATCTGGTCGGCATAGAGAATTCTGTTGAATTGATTGAAGGGGATATTCGGGATTTTTGGACGGTGCGAGAAGCGGTTGAGGGAATCGACTGCATTCTTCATCAGGCGGCGTTGCCTTCAGTTCCTCGTTCGGTCAAGAATCCGCTGACATCAAATAGCGTCAATATTGACGGAACCGTGAACCTTCTTGAAGCCGCACGGCAGGCGGGAGTGAAACGGTTTGTTTTGGCGTCATCGTCGTCGGTTTATGGCGATACGCCTCAATTGCCAAAGCGCGAGGACATGAATCCTGATCCTCTTTCGCCGTATGCGGTTACTAAGCTGACGGGCGAAAAATACTGCAAGGTGTTTTATGAACTCTATGGTCTGGAAACAGTAGCTTTAAGATATTTTAATATTTTCGGCCCGCGTCAGGACCCCAATTCTGAATATGCGGCCGTAATTCCGAAATTTATCAATGCTTTTCTGGCCGGGAAAAGCCCGGTGATATTTGGTGATGGCGAGCAATCGCGGGATTTTACTTTTGTTGCCAATGCTGTCGAAGCAAATATCCTTGCCTCGAAATCCAGCGATGCGGTAGGGAAATATTATAATATCGCTATAGGGGGGCAATACACACTGAACAATCTGATCAAAATGCTTCAAGAAATTATTGGGACAGAGTTCCAACCCAAATATGATCCGCCGCGTCAGGGAGATATTCTCCATTCCTTTGCCGATATAACCCGGGCCAGAAAGGACTTAAATTTTAGGCCGAAAGTTGATTTTCCCACCGGCCTGAAGAAGACAGTCGAATGGTTTACCGAGCTTTACAATGCCCGAACTCCCGCGGCGCTGAGATAGGGTGGATATCTACTCAGCTTGATTAATAGTATTTAGTCGGGGTGTTGATCCTCTATATCTCATCTGGATTTCCCGATCCAGCGAATTCCGGCAGGAAATGCCACATGAATAAGACCGCCATCGGATTAAGAATTCTCGAAGATGCCAATCGCACTATTCTGGAACCTTTTGCCGACACTTCCGGAAAAATTTTCTAAATTATTCAGAGTAATTAATTAGTCAGCATATTCTTACACCTGCTGTAATCTGAAGATTGCCAACGGATTAAAGTGGGCGGGGTTAATCATGGCATGCCCCTTGCTTAATAATCTACCGGAAAAATGTAGCTATTGCCTTAAGCATTATGGTAGATGAGAAAGATAAAGATAACGAGGTTGTAGGGCTCGACGAACCGGCCACTACGCCTCCCCCGCCACAAAAAGCAAGTGGGATAAAAAAGTATATTATTCCTTTTGCCATCGGCGGCGGAATTTTTCTCTCAGCCATGATTATCCCTTCGTTGCTATTCAAGAAAGCGGCTTCGGATAATGTCTCCCAGATGGCCGGGACAACCGATTCCACAAAGGCTCTGGCAAAAAAGTCCGACAGTAGCGAATCCGCCGTGGCAAAAATGCCTGAAGAGTCACTGATGGCGGATCTTTCTTTTCTTGACATTGATACCGTCGCACTCATGAAAGAGCTGGGATTCTTAGGTTTTGATTCTGCGGCGCAAGTAGAAAGCACATCAGCCATAGCGAGAGATTCTTTGGACACTTTGAATTGGATAGAAAAAGAGATGTCCAAACTGGCGGGGGAAAAGGCTTCAGTTGACAGCCAAAAACAGGCGCTGGACAGCCTGAATACCAGAGTGACATACGGTCTGAGTAAAATAGAACAAGCGGAGACAAGGCGATTGGGGGCTTTAGCCAAGTTGTATGATAGTATGAAGCCGGACGAAGTGGTCAAGCTTTTTGAAAATCTTGATGATTCGCTAATAGTGCAAATTTTGCCAAAAATGAAACCGGTAAATGCGGCCAAGGTTTTGGCATTAATGCCGCCGAAACGGGCCGCCATGATTTCAACACAATTAATTTCAATTGCAAAGGAGTAAATGAATTTGACCTCAGCCAACATTGACCTTGCCTCAGTATTGGATCCGGTTCCTGCAGGTCTGAACGGGAGTAATACCCCGGACAAGACGATTGGGTCATCGCCCGATGGCGATTTTCTCAAACTGTTTGAGAATTCCCTGTTGGGCGGATTTCCATTGCCCGCCATTAAGGACGGTGACCCGAATTCAGCCGCGCCGGACCAACCGATCTCTATCTTTTCCCTTCTGACGCCAGTGGCTCAGGATCAGCCAGCCGAAATTCTTCCCGATTCAGCCCTCGCTATTGCGGAGCAACCGGCCACTATTCTTTCTAACTTGACGCCTGTTGTGCAGGACGAATCGGTCAGCGCGATACCCGAGTTGACTTCTTTGGTCTCTGAACCAGCCGTTCAAGCGCCGTTGCTGACAGTTCCATCAAATGATGCCGAGTTGCCGGACAAGGAATCGACTCCATCAGATGGAATTGCTATTTCACCGGAGATGGCGACTATCATTGACCCGGCAATCCTGGCTTTGCCTGTCCAGGAATTGCTGGCGCAGAAACCTGATGAATCCAACGCGACAGTACCTGCGCAGGAGAACGGGGAACAGGAAATCCCAAAGGGGGAAGTTGAATTTCTGTTTACGGCGGAATCTCCCAAAACCCAAACAATGCCTATGATGGCGCAGATATTGGGTTTTAATGACAAGGAAACTATTCCCGGCAGTATTGACCTCAAACAAACTGTTTGGGATAAGTTTGGCTTTAAGCAGGTTAATCCCGAGAAGGTCGACTTCGGGAAACTATCTCAACGTCTTCCCCTCATTACTGAAACAGATCCGAAGCCCATAGCTTGGGGAGATGGCCTTTTGTACCGTTTGCCGGAAATGCAAAATCAAGCTAAGAATGGATCACCGGAAGCAATTCTATTCAAGTCCGATTTTGCACCAGTATCTGATGGTTTGAAAATTGTCAATCCGAATCAATTTTTTGTTAATGTCCTCAATATAAAAGAGGCTCAATTATTTAGTGTCAAACCAAGTCCTGCCGTCGAAATTAAGAATGACGATTCAACCACAGCCACAATTCCAAAGGTCTCCTTTTTCCCAAAAGACTGGCTGTTTGTTTCTAAGCCTGCCGTTGAGGGGAAAGGGGAAATCATTGCAGATTTCGGCAGAAAGCAAGCATCGGGAAAACCGACAATTCCTGTTGATTCAACCCAGAGTTCAGATGACTTAATTCAGCCGACAAAGGGGGGACCCAAAGGTCTGATTAATGACAGTGTGACCCCCAACGCGAGCGGTACGGAATTGAGACCTATCGATGATGCGCTTGCCGGTCAATCGGGTCAAACGACGACAAAGCTATCTTCGGAGAATCAACTGGGAACAATCGTGAGCCATAATCAGGGGTATAATGCCGTCGCGTCCGCGGCAGAGGCAGAACCGGTGCGATTAGCGTTTCCCAAAGAATTCAATACAGCTGGGATCAGAAATGGCCAAACAATTACATTGAAAATGGAACCGGAGCATCTTGGAAATATCCGGCTAACGCTTACGACCCATCAGGATTCCGTAACTGGACGTCTGGTGGTCGATAATGCCGCCGCGCGCTCAGTAGTGCAGTCCAATCTTGACAATCTCTATGACCAGCTTTCAAGGCAGGGAATAAGGCTTGATCATTTTGAGGTTTCTCTTGGGGGAGGACAGTCGGGGTACAAATTTGCTCAGGGCCGCTCCGCCGATGAAATGAAAAGTCCGTCTCGATGGAATAAAACCGGCGAAGACGGAAGAGAATTATTGCACACGCCGTCTATTTCCGGTAATAGCCGGATGTATATCGGCGCTACCGGAGTGAACTGGATAGCTTAAGGAGGATGTTATGGATGTAATATCGCCCGTCTCGACAGACGCTAACGGCAACGCGCTGACGGTTGCTTCAAAGAAGACATTGGACAAAGATGATTTTCTGCAGCTTCTGGTAACTAAGTTGACTCATCAGGACCCCATGAAACCGATGGAAGATGAGGCCTTTGTCGCGGAGTTGGCGCAGTTTTCGTCGCTGGAGCAATTGCAGAATCTAAACACATCGCTGGAAAATTCGCTCCAGTGGGATTATTTGCAGACGCAAACCATCAACAACACGATGGCTACAGCATTGATCGGCAGAGGAGTAAAGGCCTCATACAACGGCGTCTATTTAGGACAGGATAATCAGGCCTCAATCAAATACACAACATCTGAATTTGCCGGTACTGTGACCGTGAAAATCATGGATGCCAATGGAAATGTTGTAAGGACCTTGACTGCCGGGGATGTTCCACCCGGACAAGCATCAATCAACTGGGACGGCAAGGACGAGGAAGGAAAAAGTCTGGCTTCGGGATATTACACTGTCGAAATATCAGCCGTCAATGGCCAGGGCGCGCCTTTCGCGCCTTCCATGTTTACTGAGGGGACGGTAACCGGCGTAATCTATCGTGAGGGTTCGGCGTACCTTCAGGTTAATGGTCTGGAGATACCGTTGAGCAGTGTCGTTGCGGTCCAACAGTGATATTGGTTTTAGAGGAGAAATGAAGATGAGGATCGGGAATTTTAGTAGAGGCGTAAACCTGCTGGAGATCGTCAATCGGGGAAAGGTCGGCAAAGATAACCCGGCGAAACCCGAGGTAAAAGCCGCAAGAGACACCTTTTCGAATGAGTTGGCGAAAGCCGGTCAGATTAATTTTTCCAAACATGCACGGGAAAGACTCTTTTCGCGCGGGATTGAATTGTCTGACAATAAGATGACACAGCTGTCACAGGCTATCGACAAAGCCGCCGGGAAAGGTTCTAAGGAGACATTGATACTCGATGATTCCGCCGCCTATGTAGTCTCGGTACCGTCGCGCACTGTGGTGACCGCTTTTGGCCGCGAAAGTCTTCGAGAAGGGGTTGTCACCTCTATCGATTCAGCAATTATTCTTTGATGAGAAAGATAAAATGACAGAAAACATAAACAATAACCAGGGCTGGACCCCGTACAAAGACGGGGAGGCCTTGCCGAAGGGTAAGGAGGATTTACTCTTATGATGGCTTCATTATTTGCAGGGGTTTCGGGACTACGAAACCATCAATTGAAAATGAATGTCATTGGCGACAATATTGCCAATGTCAACACGATCGGCTATAAACCGGGACGCGTGACTTTCCAGGAATCGCTGGTGCAAACCTACAAAGGCGCCGGCCGACCGTCGTCGGTCAGCGGCGGAACCAATCCAATTCAATTGGGTCTGGGTATGACCGTTGGTACTATCGACAATCTTTTCCAGCAGGGAGGATTAGAAACCACCGGACAGATTACTGACCTGGCAATCCAGGGTTCGGGGTTCTTTGTCCTGTCTGATGGCACTGGAAAATTCTATACCCGAGCGGGCTCATTTGGATTTGACGCCAATTCCAATTTGGTCGATCCTTCATCAGGTCTATTTGTTCAGGGTAGAATGGCCGATCAGGATGGAATAACCCGCACTACGACCGCGGTTGGCAACATAACGATGCCGTTTGGACAGCAAGACCCGGCGAGGGCGACTTCATCCGTTACCATGGGCAATAATCTCAATTCGGTTGCGACCGATTCGAGAGCAACGCTCACGTCAGCCGGAACCACAAGTATTGATACTGTTACGGGTATCGCCGTAAATGGGGCCGGCGGTATTCATACACTCACAATCGCCGGAGCTCAGGCTACCAATTCAACATTCACGGGAGCCAACGTGGCAGATGATGGCACGGGAAATCCCGGGGCAACTCTATCGGGCAGTATGACACTGGCAAGTCTTGGCATCACGGACGTTTCTGGATTTACCCTCTCAATAGATAATGGTACCGATGTAGCAACAGTATCCGGATTAACCGTTAACTCGACCGTAAATGATTTGATTACCGCCATTAATCAGGTAAACGGCATCAGGGCTGAACTTGTCAGCGGCGAAATAAGATTAACGAGGGAAAAAGCCGGCTCGGGCGTTGATTATAATATTGAGTCGTCCGCTTCAGCTGTGACTCTTGATGGCAACGGCGTGGCCACCGCCGGAAATATTGTCGGAGTGGTCTTTGGCGTTGCCGATGGAAGCTCTTTATCGGCCAATAATGGAACCGATCATACTTTCACTGCCGGCGATGTATTCACTCCGACCGGCGGCGTGGCGTTGCCGGCCGAGACGTTAGGCATCGTTGTTGATGATACTACCGGTCTGGCTATAGGCGTCTCCGGTCTTGGCGGCGGCGGCGTTGAAATCAGCAGTCTGGGAGGCCTGGCCGCCGGCACGGCGGTTGTCACTACTGAAGATACGACACATTCAACATCGATCAACGTGTATGATTCTCAGGGCGGCAAGCATACCATGACCATGGATTTCCTCAAATCGGCCACTCCTAATGAATGGACCTGGACGGCTTCCTTTATAGGGAATGAAACCGTTGTATCCGGCGGAAGCGGAGCTGTTCGCTTTAACGAAGATGGTTCATTGCTTTCATTTACTTTCGACGGAAGCGCCACCAGCCTGACTTTCAATCCGAACAATGGCGCCGCGCTGGTTGATATGTCAATTGATGCAGGCACAACGGGGCGTTACAATGGGTTGACAGGTTTTGCCTCAGCGCATACCGCGTCAGTCTTGACCCAAAATGGATATGGCCTGGGTATTCTTGACAAGATTTCGATTGACAATTCTGGAAATATATCGGGCATTTTTACCAATGGGGTCACCCGTGTGCTGGCGCAGATAATTCTTGCCGATTTTAGCAACCATAGCGGACTCTTGAAGGCCGGACGCTCTTTCTTTCAGGCTTCAGCCAACTCGGGTCAGGCTATTGAAGGGGTTGCCAGAGAGACAATTTCCGGGAGCATATCTTCCGGCGCGTTGGAATCCTCTTCCGTCGATATTGCTCAGGAATTTACCAGCATGATTACGGCCCAGAGAGGATTTCAGGCCAACGCCCGAATAATTACGACCTCTGACAATATGCTGGAAGAATTAGTGAACCTGAAAAGATAACGGGTCAAGATTAGATGATTAAAGTAACCAAGCTGAATAACAGCGAAATGGTCATAAACGATGACCTGATTGAATTTGTTGAATCGATTCCGGATACCATAGTCAGCTTGACAGACGGTAAAAAGATAATGGTGAAGGAAACGCCTGATGAGATTATCAATAGGGTGGCGGCCTTTCGCCGCCTGACTCACGGAATCGAGCCGCCAGGTTCAGAGAATTAGGGCAATTTATAGAAAGGAATATTTATGCCTCCCAAGAATGAAAATCCGCCGCCGGAAACGCCGGTTCCTGAACCGGAAGCAAAAGCCAAGACCGGCAGGAAAATTCCCCCGATAGCTATATATGCCGTCGCCGGCATGATTTTGCTTGTGGCCGGGTATTTTGTCGGGACAAAATTTATATGGTCATCCAAGGAAACAGGCGATAAGAAGACGACCGAATCAAAAGGAGCCAAAGCTGATGAGAAAGAAAAGAAGAAAGGCAAGACCGAAGAAGCCTCGACGGTTTTCATGATGCAGGATATCATTGTCAATCCCTCGGGAACCAGCGGGACAAGATTTCTGTCAGTTTCGATCGGCTTTGAAGTCGGCTCTCAGGAAACATTCAAGATGTTTGAAGAACGTCAGCCGCTCATCAAGGATGCATTGATAACAATACTCGGTTCGAAAACTATGGAGCAATTATCCGATGCAAAACAGAAAGAGATTACTCGTTTCCAAATAAAGAAACGGGTGGAACAGCTCTTAAATGTTGAGGATTTGGCGGCGGTTTATTTTACTGATTTCGTACTGCAGTAGCAGGCAAAGGAGACAGTCAGTTGGCAAAGATATTAAGCCAGGATGAAATCGATGCGCTATTGTCGACGGTCTCGGCTTCGAGCGAACCGGAGCCGGAACAGCCGATTGGCAAGTCGGAACAGATTCGTTCGATTATCAATTATGATTTCAAGCATCCCAACCGGGTGTCCAAGGATCAGGTTCGAACGCTTGAAAATATGCATGATAATTTCGCCGGCCATATCAGTTCGACGATGTCGGCTATGCTGAGGACCATGGTTGATGTTGATTTGATCTCAGTGGACCAGATCAATTATTCAGAATATATCATGTCGCTGGTATCGCCATCTTGCACCTATACTTTTGCCGCCGAACCGCTTGAGGGACTCTGCATCATGGATTTTAATCCCTCGTTGACCTTTGCTTTCATTGACAGAATGTTTGGAGGCGGGGAAAAGATTCTGGAAATTGAAAGAGAGCTTACCGGAATAGAAAAATCGGTTATGGCGAAAATTTCCCAGAAGATATATCAGGACCTCCAGGATTCCTGGCAGAACATTGTGCCGATAAACATCGAACAGAAGTCGTTTGAGACCAACCCCCAATTTATCCAGATTGTACCCTCAAACGAAACGGTAATTGTCATTTCTCTGCAATTGAAGCTGTTTAGTACTACGGGGCTTTTGACTATTTGCTACCCTTATGTCTCTCTGGAAACGGTGCTGGTGAAGCTTTCGGCGCAGAATTGGATTGACGCCACCAAACGAAGGAATCTTCCGTCCAGCAAAGACATAAACGCTGAAAATCTGCAGAATATCTCGGTCGATACCTCGGTGATATTGGCGCGAACGAAGCTGAAGATGCGGGAATTTTTGAACCTGAGAGTTGGCGATGTTGTGACGACCGACATAAAAATCAGCTCGCCGGTTGATTTGCTTATCGGCGGGCATCGCAAATTCGAATGCCGGCCGGGACTATTCGGAAAAAGAAGGGCCTGTAATATAACGGAAACATTTCCCAACATCGGAAAGGAGTAATTATACATGGATGACCAAAATGACCAGAATCAGTCGCCGGAGCAATCCTCGGCGAACGACCTGATGCGAGAGGTTGGGATTCCGCCTGACGAATCGGCCGCTCCTGAACCCGGCGTAAAGGAGGTGAGCGAACAGAAAAAGTCCCCCGAGTTGAGTCCGGATGCGCTTGAAGATATGCTTCGGGATCTCGGCGACAGCGAGTCTGCTCTCTCAAAGGCTTCGACAGCGCCAGAGCAACCAACGGTGCAGAAAGCGGAATTCCAGCAGTTGTCAGTAACTTCGGGCGAAAAGTCTCCGCAGAATATTGAGTTGCTGATGGATGTCGAACTGCCGGTTTCCATCGAGCTTGGCCGGACAAGAATGAATATCGCCGATATTTTGGCGCTTGGTCCAGGTTCGATCGTGGAACTCGACAAATTAGTCGGCGAGCCGGTCGATTTGCTGGTAAATCAGAAATGCGTGGCGCGGGGCGAGGTAGTGGTCGTGGAAGAAAGTTTCGGACTCCGAATCACTCAGCTGATGTCGCCTGAGGAAAGAATTAAGAACTTGAAATGAATAAAAACCGAAAAATAATTATTCTAACTTTATTGGCGCTGGCTGTCTTTGTCGTGGCTCTAAATTTTGCGGGCTCTCGGAAATTGGCGGCTGTCGATAGCGGCGGCAATGCAATCTCCGCAACCTCATCAAACGGCAGCGCTGATACAGCCACAATGGCGCTAAAAAAATCCGGCGATGACTCGATGATTTGGTCCTTGGTGAAGCTTGTGGGAGCCTTGATATTGGTGATTGCCGGAATTTACGGGTTCTTATACCTATTGCGAAAAATGATGGGCTCGCGATTGTCATCAAATCGAAATCATCGGATGATTGAAGTACTTGAAACCAGCTTCATAGCCCAGAAAAAATCGGTGTCCCTTATCCGCTTTGCGGAGCGGGCGGTTCTGGTCGGTGTCACGGATAATAGCATGACTCCGCTGGCCGAACTCTCATCGGATGAGACCGCCAAAGTCATATCCGAAATTCAAAATGAAAGAACCGGAGCCGGATTCAAGGGAATGCTGAATAGCGCCCGAGAAAAATATAAGACTCTTAATCTTGGGGGTACAAAAACAATAGATTCTTGAAAATTATTTTCGGCCAGCGAAGGCCTTATAAATAACGCGGCATAGCCGCCTAAATAGGATTTACAATTTCATAGGATATGAAAAATAAAGTCAAATTCACCATGCTTTTGTTTCTTTTTCTGATGTTTCTGGTAGGAAATGCCGGAGCGCAGGGAATCCCCAAAATTTCCATTGAGGTTGGTCAATCATCCAAGCCGGGAGACCTCTCAGCCACCCTTCAAATAGTTCTCCTCATGACTGTCTTGACCCTTGCTCCATCTATTATATTGATGATAACTTCGTTTGTACGAATAGTGGTAGTTCTTGGTTTCCTTCGTCAAGCGATCGGCACCCAACAGTTGCCTCCCAACCAGTTGCTATTATCTCTGGCATTGATATTAACTTTCTTTATTGTCAGCCCGATGGCAAACAAAGCTTATAACGACGGCCTCAAGCCATATCTGGATGAAAAAATAAGTAAAGAAGAGGCTTTCAAGAAGGGGATCGAGCCGTTCCGGAAATTCATGCTGGCTCAAGTGCGGGAAAAGGACCTGGCGCTTTTTGTCGATCTGGCCAAATTGCCTCAGCCCAATACGCCGGATGATGTACCGCTGCATATTCTCATCCCCGGCTTTGTTCTTTCCGAATTGCGCACCGGATTTCAGATCGCCTTTCTGATCTTTGTACCGTTCCTGATTATCGATATGGTGGTCGCTTCAGTTTTGATGTCGATGGGTATGATGATGTTGCCGCCCATTATTGTATCTCTGCCATTCAAGATATTGCTGTTTGTGCTTGTCGATGGTTGGTATCTGCTGGTCAAATCCCTGGTGGAATCATTTCATTAGGAAAGGTGAAATAAATGACTCCAGATCTTGTTGTATCGATTGCGCGTGATGCCATTTATACGACGCTCCTGATATCGGCGCCGATGCTTATCTCCGGGCTTTTGATAGGTTTGATCATTTCGATCCTTCAGGCCATCACTCAGGTGCATGAAATGACATTGACGTTTATACCCAAAATCATAGTTGTGGCCGTATCTTTACTATTATTCCTACCTTGGATAATCAGTACTATGATCGATTTCACCCACCGAATGTTTGGAATGATTTCGACATTATCATGATTTTGCATCTGAAAATATTTCTGGTCATAAAGGCAATATTTTCCGCTTCTCTTGCCGAGCGTCTTCCCCGGCCTGTCCTCGCAATTCGTAAGGCATAGCAATTCAATTACTTGCGGCGCCCCGTCCGGCGCCAGGGGGTTGGCACAAGAGTTGATTAAGCTCTTGACGAAAGACCCGTACTATAGGTAAAAAAGAGTTGTTTGATTTTGTAACATACAGCGCCGCCCAACTGGAAATCTTCCTTCTGATTTCATTCAGGGCGGCGGGTTTATTCATAAGCGCTCCAATAATCGGACATAGAACAATTCCGCCGATCATAAAGGCCGGGTTGGCAATAATTCTGGCAATAGTAATGATTCCGGTTGTCTCACAAACTCCCATGCCCAAGATTGATTCAATTTGGATTCTGGCCGCGTTAGCCGCCAAGGAAATGCTGGTCGGATTTATCATCGGTTTCTTTTTCTCACTGCTATTCATCGGCGTCCAGATGGCGGGGAATATTGTCGGGTATCAAATTGGTTTGGCGATTGTCAATATACTTGATCCCGAGGCCGGAACGGAAGTCGCAATAATTGGTGAATTTTGGTTTATCATTACGGCTCTAATTTTTCTGGCAATCGACGGGCATCATGCAGTTATATCAGCTTTTGCCGACAGTTATCGGCTGGTTCCGGTCGGCGTCTTTAATTTCGCCGGATCGGCGGGCGAATTTCTGATTCGTTTTTCGGCTTATGCCTTTGTGATGGCGATAAAACTGGCCGCACCGGTAATCATAACATTGTTTCTAACTGAGGTCGCTCTCGGCGTTGTCGCCCGCACAGCGCCGCAGACGAATATATTTATCGTCGGTCTCCCGCTCAAAATAGGAATCGGTTTTCTCGTGATAGGGACAGCTTTGCCGGTCTTCAGGTTTATTGTGGAAAAGTCTGTCGGCTATCTCGACGGCGAAGTCTTAACGCTCTTGCACCATATAGGAACAACCTGATAGGTCATCATGGCGGAAGAACAATTCCAGGAACGAACTGAACAAGCGACCCCGCGTCGCCGGCAGAAGGCCCGCGAAGAGGGGAAAGTAGCCCGTTCGCTGGAGCTTAACTCGGCCGTCATTCTCTCGCTGGGGGCGGTCACCCTTTATCTCATGGGGCCGTTGTTGGTGCGGCAACTGGAGCAATTCATGATTTATATATTCAATGAAGCTCCTAAGATGCATGCCGACAATGATACTATATTGGCGTTGGTTTCCTCTCAAGTCTTGACCTTCTTTTTCATTCTGGGGCCGATACTACTGGTTCTGGCAATTATTGCCTACGGAGTCAATGTTTTGCAGGTAGGCTTTATAATCAGCGGCAAACCGCTTGAGCCAAAGCTTGATGTATTAAACTTTGCCAACGGCATTAAACGCCTCGTCTCCATGCGCTCTTTGGTCGAGTTGATTCGTGATGTGATCAAATTGACCGTCATAGGGTTTGTAGGGTACAAGGCGATTGTCTCACAACTGGACACTTTCTATCTCTTGTCGGATAATTCGGTCTCTGTTTTTGCCGGGGCGATGGGAATGCTGGCTCTGAAAACCACTCTACAGATTGGAGCCGTGATGCTGCTCTTGGCCGTTTTCGACTACGCCTACCAGCGCTACGACTTCGAAAAATCGATCAAAATGAGCAAACAGGAAATTCTGGATGAATATAAAGACACGGAGGGTTCGCCTCAGATAAAATCTCGCATCAGGCAAATTCAGCGCGAGATGTCCCGCAAGCGGATGATGCAGGAAATCCCCAAAGCCGATGTCGTTATAACTAACCCGACTCATATAGCGGTAGCGCTAAAATATAATCCGGACGAAATGGATGCACCGATGGTTGTTGCCAAGGGCGAAAGATTGATTGCCGAACGGATTAAAGAAATCGCTGTGGAAGCGGGAGTGCCGATTGTCGAAAATCGTCCCCTTGCCCGCGCTCTCAATAATATGTGCGAAATCGGCTCGTATGTGCCGGCCACGCTCTATCGGGCAGTGGCCGAGGTGCTCGCCTATGTGTATCGCCTGAAAGGGGCAAAGGTTTAATAGATGGCTATTGAGAACGATACCCTGCTGAATAGTCTGGCTAAACGCGCTGATATTATTCTGGCAGTCTTTGTCGTCGCTATTATAGGGGTATTGGTGATTCCGTTGCCGGCCCATGTACTTGATTTTGCGCTGGCTTTCAATATCACCTTTTCATTGATAATATTGCTCACGACCCTTTATATCACCCGGCCGCTCGATCTTTCAGTTTTCCCGGGAATGCTCCTGATTATAACATTGATGCGCTTGGCGTTGAATGTCGCCTCGACCCGTCTGATTTTAAGCAGTGGCTACGCCGGCGAAGTAATAAATTCGTTCGGCAATTTTGTTGTCCAGGGCAATTATGTTGTCGGGTTTATCATCTTCATAATTCTGGTCATAATTCAATTTGTAGTTATCACGAAAGGCGCGGCGCGAATATCAGAAGTGGCGGCGCGATTCACCTTAGATGCCATGCCCGGCAAACAGATGGCGATCGACGCCGATCTTAATGCCGGTCTGATCAATGACGAGGAGGCTCGCCGCCGCCGTGAACAGATTGCAAAGGAGGCCGATTTTTACGGCGCCATGGATGGCGCCTCCAAATTTGTCCGAGGCGACGCTATCGCCGGAATTCTTATAACCATGATAAATGTCGTGGGCGGATTTGTAATTGGGGTACTCATGCAGGGCAGGACGGTCAGCGAAGCTCTGAAAACATATACTCTGCTGTCTGTCGGCGATGGTCTGGTGACTCAGATACCGGCGCTGATTGTCTCGACTGCGGCCGGTATTATTGTCACACGCGCGGCCTCCACCTCAAATATGGGAGCGGACCTTACCAGACAGCTAACCCGGCAACCGCGGGCAATTATGATTGCCGCCGCAATGCTGGTGATTTTTGGCATTATCCCCGGCATGCCGACCATACCCTTTATTCTTCTGGGAGGCGCAGTCGGCACGGTCGGATACCTGACCAACGAAAGCATCAAAAAGAAAAAACTTGAGGATGAAAGAAAACTCACCGATCAGGAAAAAGCCCCGGCGCCGGAGCGTACTGAGGACCTGCTCAAAGTCGATTCCCTTGAGGTTGAAATCGGATATGGTTTGATCCCGCTGGTGGATACCAATCAGGGGGGCGATCTTCTTGACCGGGTGTCTGTTATTCGTCGCCAGCTGGCTCAGGAATTGGGCATCATAGTTCCGCCAATAAGAATCAGAGACAATGTGCAACTGCAACCCAACCAGTACCGCATCAAGGTCAAAGGGATCGCAGTTGCCCATTATGAATTGATGCTCGATCATATGCTGGCCATTAATCCCGGATATGTCGATGATGAAATCGAAGGGTTCCAGACCAAAGAGCCGGCCTTTGATCTGCCCGCTATTTGGATAATACCGAATCTAAAAGAAGTCGCGGAAACGCGGGGCTATACGACCGTGGAACCGTCGGCCGTGCTGGCTACGCATCTGACTGAAGTCATTAAGATTTATGCGGCCGAATTATTGAATCGGCAGGATGTCTCGCATCTGATGGATACCCTGAAAGAGGATTATCCCTCGCTGGTCACAGATGTTGTTCCCAATGTGATTCCTCTCTCAACTATTCAGAAAGTATTACAGGCATTGCTGGCGGAAAGAGTGCCGGTTCGCGACCTGCCGACCATAATGGAGACCATAACAGACTACTATCAGGCGACCAAGGAACCGGACGTTCTTTCCGAGTATGCCCGCATGGCCCTAAAGCGCCGAATCACCAATATGTACAGGGATAAAGATAGTAAGCTCCACGTGTTCACCATCGATCCGGCCATTGAGCAGATGATGTCGGAGGCAGTTCAAAATACAAAGCAGGGGCTGATGCTGGTAGTTGCGCCTGCCGACTCGGAAAAACTGTTGAAAGGTATCGGAAAGCAGATTGATGCCATGTCAACTTCAGGATATACTCCAATCTGTCTCTGCTCTCCAAATATAAGGTTGGCGCTGAAGCGGCTTACTGAAGCCGCTTATCCGGCGCTGGTCGTGCTCTCTTACAATGAAATAAGCGGTAATGTGGAAGTGATCTCCACGGGAATAGTGAGACTTGGCAATGATAATTAAGTCCTTTACTGCAGAAACGGTTGCAGGCGCGCTCAAGCTGATAAAAGGAGAACTTGGCGGCGCCGCAGTGATACTCAAGACCAGAGTGAGCAACCCAACCGAATTCACGCTGACTGGGAGTCGCGTTGAAGTCACCGCTTGCGTCGATGAAGGCTCTCTGCCCGCCCGAAAAGCCAAAAAAATCGCTCAACATAATTCTGAAGAGAAAAAGTCCCCATTGAAATCAAAAACGCTGAATGCCTCGACGCGGAAAAGCTCGGCAAAAAATTCGACCCCAAGCGATTTTGTCGCCAAGCTCGAAAAGAAACTTGATACAATTCTCAATTCACATAATGCCACCGAGTCGGTCTGCAATTTGGATCCAAGAGTGAAACCGATCTATCTGAATCTGCTTGATGCCGACATTCCGGTTGAGATTGCCCGTCAGCTTATCAAGGTTATCGAAGGGCGCTTAAGCTTCGAAGAAGAAGTTGAAAAAATTGGCTGGCAAGTCCTAAGAGAAGAATTGGACACTTGCGTTGTACCCGATGTTCGAATTGAACCGGGGATGAAAGTTGCCTTTGCCGGTCCCAGCGGCGCTGGGAAGACTTCGGCGTTGGCCAAAATGGCCGCATTCCTGTCGATTCAGAAGGGAATGAAGGTGGCATTGGCATCACTCGACAACATGAAAGTTGCCGCTTATGAGGAAATAGGCGGATATGCCGAGATACTCGAGGTCCCCCTTGACATTTCCGGCGCCCCGGAGAAAAGGCATCAAAAAGACACGGTACTGCTGATAGACACGCCATCAATCATGATACAGGACAGTCTAAGATCGCCGTTGACAGAAAAAATCAGAGAACTTAGACCCGATATTATATTTTTGGTCTTCTCTGTTAGCGCCCGATCCCGCGATCTGGTTGACTCAATAATTCAGTTTGAAGAGCTCAGGCCGACATATCTAATCGCCTCTCATCTTGATGAAAGCCGCCGATGGGGCGGAGTCTTGACCATGGCCAAGTATCTCGATATCCCCCTCGCTTTCATAGCCGCTTCGCCCGGTGGCGTCGGGATGCTGGAGACCGCAGAATCGACCGCAATTGCCCGCCGAATTTTGAAAATAAGGGAGACCGCTGATGAAAAATAATCGGATTAATATTCCGAAATTGATGGAAACGGACAGGGGCAAAACCCCTACTATTGTCTCTTTCCTCTCGGGGAAAGGGGGAGTTGGCAAGACAACTATCGCATTCAATCTCGGCGCCGCGCTCGCCAACAGTGGACAAAAGACTCTTCTGGTCGACAGCGACTGGCATTTTGGAAATCTTCATATTTTGTGCAACGTCGCTCCGGAGTTCACCCTGGCTGATATCATGGCCAACCCCTCTTTTGCCGATCAGGCGATAATTCCGATATATGAAAATCTTGGTCTTATTGCCTCGCCCTCTGCCGGCGCGTCGGAAATTGAATTCAACAAGCGCGACTATATCAATTGGCTTTCACGAATAAGAGCACTATTTGCTCCATACGATTTTGTACTGCTGGACACACCATCCGGATTAGTGGACTTGATTGCCCTTGCCGGGAATGCATCGGATATTAACCTGCTCATACTCAATCCGGAGCTGACTGCGATTTCTGACGCCTACGGGTTATTCAAATATTTAGTAAAATTTAACGATGATATTACTGCTCAACTTTTGATCAATCGTGTTCAAAACGCCGGCGAGTCCGACTACATTTACCAGAAGTTCTCCGTATTGACTGAGAGGTTTCTGGATAAGGTTCCCTTCTATGCCGGCTATCTTCCTGAGGACAAGAAGCTTATAGAATCGATAGCGCTTCAACGACCTGCTTTCAAAATCGACGACAATTGTCCATCAGTGGAGAGCTTTTTGCAGTTAAGGGGGCTACTCATGAAAATCAGATCAGGCGGATTAATGCCAGAGGAAATTAATAACAGTGGAATAATAAATCATTCAAGAACTTCAGCCGATACAAAGGAATAGCATTCAAATGATTAGTGCAAGCAAAGTTCGAACAAAACGGGAAGAAAAAGGCCGGGGTAAGACCAGGCGGATTTCGGTATATAAGGCGGAGGAAGAAACCGCCCGAACAGTTAGAAAACCGAATGAACCGTCCGTTGACTGGTTGCGTTATCAACGGGGCGGTGATCCTGAAATCCGGGCCAAGTTGTTAAGACAATATTTGCCGCTTGTCCGAAATGTGGCAGGCCGCATGGCAATCGGTTTTCCCAGGTCGGTAGAATTGGCAGACCTAATTAATACGGGTGTAATCGGACTCGTGGAAGCTTTCGGTAATTTCGACCCGGAGCGCGGCGTCAAATTTGAGACATACGCCGTGCCGCGCATTCGCGGAGCTATCCTTGACGAACTTCGCGCCCTCGATTGGGTGCCGCGCTCTACCCGCGCCCGCAGTCGGGAAATTGAACGGGCGCATTTGGCTCTCGAAAATGATTTCGGCCGGCCGCCGTCCGAAGCGGAATTGGCGAAAAAACTTGGTTGTACTGTCGAGGAGCTGTTACTGGCCATAGGCGATGTTTCCGGCTCGTCCTTGCTATCGTTGGATGAGACAGTTTACCGCGAGGAAGATAATCATCAGGTGCCCCGCATAGAAACGATTCGCGACGACAATAGAGCTTCGGCTCTGGGAGATCTCGAAAAGAGCGAATTGCGAGCCTTCCTGGTGACCGCTATTGATAAGCTGACTGATCAGGAGAAACTGGTCATCGCGCTGTACTATTTTGAAGAGTTAACATTAAAAGAAATAGGCGAGGTAATGTCGATTTCCGAATCAAGGGTCTCACAGATACATACCAAAGCGGTCCTCAAGCTACGCGGTATGATTCGGGAGAAATTCGCCCTGAGCGGATAAAAGACGAGGCGCTATATGATTCGGCCCGTGGAGCTCACGGATGCATTGTCCAAAGCGGAAGTGGCTGGGAAAATAAACCAGATAGAGAAAGCTCACTCCGAAATGGAACAAAGGCAAGTAGCTTCAGCCTTGAAAGAGAGAATCAATATTGACGCCGAAAAAACGCATGAGCTGGAAAAAGCCGATCTTGTGATTATAAACAAAGATAAACAGAACAAAGAAGAAAAAGACAAGCGGGAAAAAAAAGATGAGGAGTCAGAGCAGGACTCAGGTGAGGGCAAACCAAGGCCTTCCCAGGAACATCTTGATCTGAAAGCCTGAAGAAAGGATGAGAAAGAAATGGGAGTTTCGACGGATTACTTGATAGACATAGGATTGAATATCGCAGGCTTTTTAGCGGCCGGACTCCTAACTGCTGTGGTTTATTCTCTGATTTCCGACCGGAAAAAGGGTTTCAAGCCGCCAATTTTATTAGGGGCATCAGCCTCCTCTACAGCTAAAGTAGAACAATCAGGATTTGGACATGAAAGTATTGCTCGGGATTTTGAATTTATCGACTTGAGCAAAACGGGCAAGAAAGAAGACATGACCACACAGATCTTCCGCCCGCAGGGTGAATATAAAATCCGCGATCGTCAAGAAATTCTTCAGCAAGCTAAGAAGATGATTGCGCGAAAAAAAGACGGATCGAATGCAAAGCTTTCTTTGCCTATAACCGAAGGGGAGCTGGCATTTATTAAACAGAATATTAGCAATAAAGAAAATAAGAGGAACCAATAATGGCCGCTGAATCACCATTTTACATGACCAAGGTTGAGTGTCCCATCTGCAAAACTGTAAACGAGTTTGAAACAATAAAGATGGGAGCTTATACCGAATCGGGTCACGACACGGATTTCTGCGCCACTGGCAGAAAATGGCGCAATCCCCGTTATCAAGCGCACAACCCCCTTCTTTATTTTGTGGCCTCGTGCGCTAATTGCTTTTACACCCGTGAATTCAACAGCAGTTTTAAGGATTGGAAAGAAGACGCTTATTTCAAGACTTATCGCCAGAAGACCGTCAAGGAAAAGCATCTTGATCTCCTGGCCCGGGCTGATTCGGTGATCAAGGCGATCGGTCAGGAGCTCGACCCCAATCGTTTTCCCGGAGAAACCGCCATCCTGAAATTATTACTGGCCGTCATCGATGAATCACTCAATGACAAACAGTTGCATCTTGATCTTGGAAGATTCTATCTGCGCATCGGATGGATTTTTAGAGAAATGGAAAGCGGCGAAAACCCAAACCATCAGCTCATAAAGGGGTACATGGTTGACATCGAAAAGGAGTTTGGATACCTGAGAGAATCCCTTCTGACAGTCGAGGAAAGATTACATGCGGTTGAGCGGGCGGCTTCTCAGCAATTTTCCGACGAAAAAATCTCGGCCGAATTGAAATCTATTCTCTATCCCATAAAGGATAAGTATGACAGCGAGACGGCCTCCTTTCGCGAGCTATTAGCTCTTGTCGATAGCAAAGTCGAAGTCTTAGAGACTATTTTTCAGGAGCACAGAAAATCAGCGCTTGGCTCTGATGATGGAGGCCTTCAATCAGGATTTCACAGCCACCGATCTTTTTATGATTTTCTGACAAGCCTCTCCCCCAAATGGGACGGAATTCCCAAAAACGAGAAAGAGGCGCTGAAATACGCCGTCGGCCATTATAGAAACGCATTCGAAGAAGGGCGCGACATCTCTGAAGGGAATCAGCAAATACAGGCTTCGTACTTGATCGCCGAGCTTTCCCGTCGCATCGGCGACTTTGACACGGCCAGAGAGTATTTCAATACTACAATAAGAACAGGTCAGGAATTCATTCATCGAAACAAAGGCGACCAAGGGCGGACGGCCATGGCCAGAAAAATACTGGAACTCGCCATTGAACAGGGACGGAGCAATCTTGCCGAGGCAAGAATGGCATAGAGGCAATGATGACGAGGACTGCGGCACAACAGATTGATTTTCCTCTAAACATTTGGGACCGAGTCGAGTTGTTAGTCGGCGAGGGGGACGAGCAAGGAATTTATGTTTCCCGAATAGAGGATGTTAATAGTGAAGGAATTGTCATAGTCAAACCTGA
Source organism: uncultured Ignavibacteriaceae bacterium (assembly GCA_964498015.1). Taxonomy (GTDB): domain Bacteria; phylum Zixibacteria; class MSB-5A5; order GN15; family PGXB01; genus CAWEZN01. The sequence continues at coordinate 7,659 of CAZCFT010000009.1, read as the reverse complement.
TTTTGTTACCGGAAATAGACTGCTTACCGCAAATTGCATTGTCTATGTTCAATTCCTTAAACCGGACGCCCTTTACAGATTTTCCGCGCGGCTACGTCAATTGACAGATGGCGGCAATGGCCAAATCTTGCTCCATTCCCTTGGCGGCATAGAGCGAGTCCAGCGCAGGCAATTTGTCAGAGTCGATATGTATCACGAGCTTAAATATGCTCATCTCAAAAGGCCATCGAGCGGCGCCATGACAGAAAATTTGGAATGGCATGATTCATTTACTTCCAATGTTTCAGCCGGGGGCCTTCTGATGAAAATTGATGATGAGGTCAAAAAAAGCGACCTTCTCCTGACAAAAATCGGCCGGTATGAAGAAATGGGCATTCCCCGCCTTGTCGCGGTTTATGTATGCCGGTTATTAATGATAGACAAAGCCCCTTTTGCGGGAGTTGAATTTGTTCTTGATAGAAGGCTCTCCTGGCATTTCACCAATAAAGAGATTGAAAAGCTCCCGCCTCAGGCGAAAAAATTCTCATCCAATGTACAGACCCATTTGGTCAAATATATCTTCGATCAGCAAATAAAAGAACGTCAGAAGGGATTAATCTGATGATAACTGAAAAGGTTTATATAAAAAGCTCCGAAATCGATTATTCCAGACTGGTGGGCAGAGAAATCAAAATCCACTCCGAACAATTCTCTGGCCGAGCGCTGAACGCAAAAGTGGTCGCAGTCACCGACAGCAATTTGGTCATCGATCGTTCCGGTTCAGGCGGACTGGTTGACCAGCTGATTACCAACCAGCCCGTTGAGGTCTCGTTTGATTATAAAGGGGAACCGGTCGTATTCAATTCCAGAATTTGGGTCCCGCGTATTGGGCGTCTTCAAATCCCGATTGCCCTCGATGTCACTCCGAAGATCAAGAGAGAGTTTATCCGATTGGAGATTCCCTGCAATATCCGCTTCGCTTTCTGTGACGAAACCAATATCGCCTCGGTGAGGCTGAGCAAACTAAAATGGGCGGAGAGCGCCACTATCAATATCGGAGGCGGAGGGATTCTGGCTGGAGTGCCGCTGTTTTTTTCCAAGGACGATTATATGATTCTGCATCTTGAGCTTGAAGACTCAATTGTTCCGCGGCTAATGGTAGGCAGGATTCGCCATAAACAGCGCGGTGAAAGCAATCAGTCGCATGTTGGCGTGGAATTTGTTGTCAGGGAGCATTGTGGCGAAAGACTGCCCGGCGCCCTTCTGAGAAATCTTCCGCTCAAATTATTTGATTTTGATGAAAAAATGCGGTCGAACTTGACGGCTTTTCTACTGCAAAAATATAGCAATGATCTAAAATAAAGGAATGTCTCAATGAGCAAATCAGAATTGAAAATTATCTCGGAGAAAACGGTTGACCCAACCGTTGCTTCGGTCAAACCCCCATTTAAAATCAGACAGGATGGACAAAGACGCTATATCAGGCTGGAAATTTCCGAGCCGGTTTCCTATTCCGTTCTTAAAGATGGAAATGGGAGATTCAGCCCGAGCGCTGAGCGGCCATATTATACCGGTTCCATCCTGAATATTTCGGCAGGCGGAATGTTAATTGTGAGCGAGAATCCGCTTGAGGAAGGGACAATGATATTCCTCAAGATGTTTCTGCAGGAAATAGAGGCGCTTGATAATATAATCGGCGTCGTCAAGAGGGCAGAAATGGATGCCGGCGACTGGCTGATTGGCGTGGAGTTTGTATCGCGCGAGCGTCTTTCCGATCATCTTAGCGATGCAGAACTGCGGATGCTTCCAGAAAACGCCGCCTCATTCGATGAGCGAGTGAAAATGGCGCTTAATAAATATATTTTCTATCAGAAAGTAACCAGAGAAAACAAGCGGCAAAATGCTTAATCTTCGAATGAAATTACTGACGCTGGCGATAGTTCTGATTCCGTTTGTATTGCCTTTTGCTCAAGATGGAATATTTATCAGCGTCAAAACAATGGACTATCCGTATGCGGACTCGCATATTGCCGACAAGTTGAGCCTTGCTTTGTCGCCATTCAAGGAAGTTCAGATTTCCAAGGCATGCAACCTATCAGGATCACCGGAAGGGCTTGACGAGTTGATCGCTTTTGGCCGCGCGCATAATGTGAGATTTCTGGCCGAGCTTTCGATTGACAAAATGGATTTGAAAAAGCAAAAGAAGACCATTATCCCTCTGGCGCTATTTCGATACAGGGTATATGGCGCTATTGCCGGAACACTGAGAATTATCGATATCGCCAAGGAGAGAATTATACAGCTTGAGAATGTCAACGCAGATATCGAGGCCGCAGACCAATGGCAGATATTCGACGACGATGCCAGCGACCCGGCCCTCAATATCCCAGCCGACGAGAAAATTGCTCTCTTTGACCGCCTTGAGGACGAAGTCGCGCGGCAATTTTGGGAAAAAATTCGACGCCTAACAAGGGGAAACAGTTTTGGAGGCTAAGAATATCATAGAGGACGACCCGATCAGTCGTTTCTGGGCAAAAATAAGTCTCGTGGCCGAGATTGCCGCTGTCCTTCGGAAAAATCCACCGGTAAAGAGTACTTTTCAGGACGTGCTTGAAACAATACAAAAGATAATTCCCTTTGAATCGGCCACCCTTCATCTTTTTGACGGCAAAAAAGAAAAACTGATGGAAATGGTGACTCTTGGGGAAAAAGTGGAACTCATAGATTTTGTGCAGTTCGATATCGGGAGCGGCATATCAGCATGGGCCGCATGTCACAAAAAGCCGATTCTTCTGTCCCATTTGAAAAATCAAGATCGCCCACCGGAATCCGCCAGAAAATCGCTTTTGATAATCCCGCTCCATGTAGAAGATAGACTAATTGGCGTTATCAATTTTGCTCACTCCAAGGAAGGATTCTTCAGAGAGAACGACCTGAAGCTTCTTCAAATTGTGGGCGACCAAATTGCCATATCAATTGAGCGGCTAATGTATCAGAAGGAGCTTGAAAAGAAAAACAAGGCTCTTATGAAAGCCCAAAAAGAGCTTAAGACAGCGCAGAAATACTTAATCGCCAACGAAAAATTGGCAGTTGTGAGAGAGCTGGCTATTTCCATAAATCACGAAATCAATAATCCATTATCTGTGATTATCGGCAACATTCAATTCCTGCGGTATACAAACAGAGATATCGATAAAGGGATTGCCGAGAGGTTGGAAAAAATTGAGAATGAATGTCTCAAAATCGCCGAACTCAATCGTCGTCTGCTGAAAATAGAAGACTTAGTGTCGGATACATATATCAATAATGGTCGAAAAATTATGATGATTGATCTGCAGAAATCATCAGCAGGAGTTTAAAATGCTTGACCTTGTCTCACTGGCGCCAGCCGGCCGGAGGACCGCTTTCCTGCGGGTACAGTTCGATGATTCCCCCTTAGGGGTTTTCATGGCTGACAGTCATGGCTTCATCGAATATCTTAATGCCAATGCGGTTAATGTTATTGGCTTCGACCGCATCGAAGAAGGATACGGCGTTTCTCTCCAGGATATTGAATCGGTAATGAACTGCGGCCTGTCCGAGGCTTTTGGCTCTATTCTTAATGGAAAAGCATTTCAAAGGAAAGAATATGGATGTACCAACCGTCATGGTCATTTCGCCGTTTTGAATATCTTCTGCAGTCCCTTTCGGGGAGAAAATGGGGAAATTGCCGGTGTTCTCGGCATCATGCAGGATGTCACGGAATCCTCGAAGCGGAAGGCCGAACTTGAAGAGGCAATCTTTGAGCTTTCCATTATGTCGCAGGTCTCCGAGGCTCTTTCTTCCACGGCCGATTTAGAGGAAGTCCTGAAAATTATTATGACCGGCGTCACCGCCAATCAGGGATTGGGATTCAATCGCGCCTTTCTATTCCTTGTCGATAATGACGGAAACTACCTTGAAGGAAAAATTGCAGTCGGCCCGGGGAGCCCGGAAGAAGCCGGCCAGATATGGGCCCGTCTGGCTCGCCAGCAGAAAACGCTTAAGGAATTGCTTGATGACTACAGCGAGCGGGAAAACCAATCCAATTACTCGTTGACATCGCTCATAGCTGGTTGGAGAATCCCCTTAAAGGAGAACTCCATTTTCAGCGAGGCTATCAACAACGGAGCCGCTGTCAACGTCGACATCCATCACGACCTGTCAGCAGAGTCGCAAGAAATAGTGAATCGTCTAAGCGCTTCCAATCTGGCCGTCGCGCCCATAGTTAGTAAAGGAAAAAGGCTGGGAATTATCGCCGCAGATAACCAGATTACAGGAAAGAGCATTTCCTCCTCTGATGTTGACCTCTTGCAAACTTTCGCAAATCATACATCCGTCGCCATCGAGCGCAGTCGTCTATATGACAATCTGGCCGAGCATGTCTCCGAACTGGAGCAAATCAATTGTCAATTGGCCGAATCGCAGGAACAGATCATCCGGGTTGAAAAAATGTCTGTTATCGGAGAATTGACATCATCAATCGCCCATGAGCTTCGCAATCCCCTAACCGTCATTGGAGGTTTTGCCAACTTGATGATTACTTCCGGCGGCAATGAACCTAATGCAGAATATTTAAATATCATTCTCTCAGAGACCAAGAGGGCCGAGAATGTTTTGCATCAGGTTCTCGATTTTTCCCGCGCCAGTCGGACCAAAACGCAGGAAATTGATTTCAACCAGCTGGTCGTGGGGATGGCCGGAATCTTGCTTTCTAAACTCAGGCATCGCACTAAGCCGCCGATCCTCAAATTGATGGATCAAAACCTGGCGGTCTGGGGCAATCCCGACCAGCTTCAGCATGCGCTTCTGCAATTTATGCTGGTCGCATCAGAGGAACTCACAGATGATTGCCGAATAGAACTTTCGACGCAATTGAACAACGATATGGTGCGGTCAGTCATTGGATTCATTGCCGGCGAAGAGACAAAGCCGAAAGTCATTAAAGCATTGAAACAGATTTTTGGCAACAGTACCGGCACGCAAAAGCTTTCAATAATTGTAGCCGGTGAAACCCTTCGATATCATGGCGGAAATTATGGCATCGAAAGCTCTCAAGATGAGTTGCCAAAAGTATTCATAGAATTACCTCATTACAAAGGAGGGTATGATGAACAAACTCCTGGTGATTGATGATGAAAATCATATAAGACAGCTCTATAAAGATTATTTTTCGCGGGACGGGTATGAGGTGGTTACGGTTGCCTCGGGCGAGGAAGCTCTGCAGGCCGCCGGGAAAGAGAAATTTGATCTCGCTATCCTTGATATTGAACTTGAGGAAACAAGCGGCCTTGAAGTATTGAAATCATTCAAAGAAAAGCATCCCAATCTGCCCATAATATTGAATTCCGCCTATTCGACTTATAAGTCTGATTTTCATACATGGATAGCAGATGCCTATATAGTAAAATCTTCGGATTTGCAGCCGCTTAAGAATAGGATCAAAGAGATGGTGAGCGCATGACAGACGAAACTCCCAACAACAATAAGGCCGACCGCGAAGATTGGTCTGCCCACGTTGACGATCTTGCCAACCAGGTAAAGATCCTTGCGCTCAATTTGGCTATCACGTTGGCCAAAGCAAAAGACGATGTAAAAGAGCTGGCATATCTGGAACCGGAGTTTACCCGCCTGATTCACGGTTCAGTCGAGGTAATAAAGGAGATCACGACCATTTTGAGAACAGTGCGAAATGAGGATAAGATGGTATATTCGCCCCCATCCGAAAGTGGAAAACTCGACCGAATTGATACGGCCTTGAACGAAATTTTAAACCAGAGTCAGACTATTCTAAAAACCATCGGCGATATAAAGAAACGGCGGGGGAAAGTCGATAAATATAGATGAACCCTATTGGTTTGCTGATTGAGCGGAGTTTGGGCGATTTAAGAGAGTGGATGAGATGGATATAGAGAAAATCGAGACGATGGCTCACAAACGGGGAAAGCCCTTTAGAGTCCTGATAGTTGATGACGAGCCTCATGTCCAAAACGTATTCAAGGAATTTTGCGAAATCACTAATTCCGTCAAAGTCGATCTCTCCCTTGACGGATTGGATGCCATCGATAAGATCCTCAAGAATGACTATGATTTAGTGACAATGGATCTGATTATGCCGGAGATGGCAGGCGTAGAGGCGGTTGCTAAAATCAGGGAAACCAAGCCGCACCTGCCCATTATCATAATTACCGGAAATGCTACCGACCGTCTCGTAAATCAAGCTGGACTCAAAGGGGCGGACGCTTTGCTTTATAAGCCGGTGATGCTGGAAGAATTTGTTAATGAGGTGGCTTCTTCACTCCAGAGGAATTTTGACGGGAAGAATTTAGCATGAAGACCGATATCACTATTTTGGTGGTCGATGACGAACCGATGGTGCGTAACGTCCTCGAACAGCTTCTTCAGCGGAAGGGGTACAATATCAAAGGAGTCTCCAGCGGGAAAGAAGCTCTGGAATTTATCAAATCAAACAGAGTCGAGCTGGTCGTGTCCGATATCGCTATGCCGGAGATGAATGGATTTGAACTTCTGCAAGTTGTCAAGAAAGCGTACCCTCAGGTTGGAGTGGTGATGATGACCGGCTATGGCGATGCCTATTCGGTAAGAGAGGCTTTGAATCTTGGGGCCGATGAATATATGACTAAGCCATTTAGGGGGCAGGAAGTTGCTTTGATTATAGAACGGGCTTATTGGAGATTTTTGGCCAGTCAGCAGCCGATTCAGGCGGTTCAGGCAAAATCCTGACCATCATATCTCATTATTTCATAAGGCTTCATAGAATTCCCTTGAAATTAATCTCTTCTGCCATATATTAGAACGCTTGTTTTATGTCAGGAGAGGTGGCCGAGCGGCCGAAGGCAGCTGCCTGCTAAGCAGTTGACGGCGAAAGTCGTCCCTGGGTTCGAATCCCAGCCTCTCCGGAATAATCTAATCAATCTATATTCTGCAGTAACCACTTAAATACGAGCCTGACATTTTGCAAATCCGGCTTTTTGACGGAGACGAGCCTCAAACCCTGTTTTTGTAACACTCTCAATCTGAATCAGTTTTGGACAACCCCAATAAGTTTAAAGAGGCGACTAAATTGCGCGATCGATGGCCAATGAAAAATGCGCCATAAAGGACTCGAACCTTTGGCCCGCTGATTAAGAGTCAGCTGCTCTACCAACTGAGCTAATGGCGCATTCTATATGAGGGTGGATGGGATCGAACCATCGACCACCTGCTTAAAAGGCAGATGCTCTACCACTGAGCTACACCCCCAAAATCCTGGGGTGACTCCAAAATATGTCTCCCGCTCGATATGTCAAGCCGGATTTTTGGCTACTTTATACCGAGAAGCTCAACTTCAAAGATAAGCGTGGCATCCGGAGGAATAACCCCGCCAGCCCCCCGCGTACCATAGGCCAAAGCGGGCGGGATAATCAGCTTTCTCTTGCCGCCGACTTTCATAGTCATCACACCCTCATCCCAGCCCTTGATCACTTTCCCCATCCCTATCGGGAATTCAAACGGCTGACCCCTGTCCACTGAACTATCAAATTTCTTTCCATCGGTTAAAGTCCCTGTATAATGTACGGAGACAGTGTTACCCTGTTTTGGTGAAGCGCCTGCTCCCACTTTCAGATCGACATATTTGAGACCTGAGGGGGTGGTGATTTC
>CAZCFT010000008.1:0-42995 GCA_964498015.1 uncultured Ignavibacteriaceae bacterium | reverse complement strand
ATCGGATACTCAAGAATATCTTGCGCAACCCGGTCAATATCTGGTTGTACCGAAAGATTCCGCCCGACTGGGGGATACCGCTGGCGAAATATGTTTCGAGTTCTTCGCGGGGATATACCGCCGGGCGCGAACCAAAATTTGTGAAAGATTATGAGATCTATGCAGAGAAAAAAATCGCCGAGGGGTATGATGCAGTAATTATCGGCCATTTGCATATTCCCGTATTCAAGAAAATGAAGGGAGGCGTATATCTTAACAGCGGTGATTTTATAGATCATTTTAGTTATGGGAAATTGGATAAGGGGAATTTGACGCTGGAGTACTTATGAACCCTTTATTGTCATGCTGGACTTAACCAGCATCCGGAGTTTGGATTCTGGCTTTCGCCAGAATGACATTTTGTGGGAGTCTGTCAGAACATGGAAGTAATAAGAAGTATCAAGAAAATGCAGGCGCGCTCGCGGGCGTTGGTCGCCGATGGGAAACGGATTGGGATCGTACCGACGATGGGATTTCTGCATGAGGGACATATTTCTCTAATCAAGAGGGCTAAAAAGCTCTCTGATGTTGTGATAACTACCATTTTTGTTAATCCGGCCCAATTTGCGCCGCATGAAGACCTCGACAAATATCCTCGGGATGAAAAGGGGGACATTGCTAAAATAAAAAAAGTCGGGGGAGATATTGTTTTTATCCCCAATGCCGCTGATATGTATCCGGCGAATTATCAGACCTATATTGATGTGGAGAATCTTTCAAAATCTCTTGAAGGCGCTATCCGGCCGGGTCATTTTCGGGGTGTGACGACCATTGTGGCGAAGATGTTTAATATTACGCGTCCCGATATTGCCGTATTCGGGATGAAAGATTACCAGCAGGGGATGGTTATCAGGCAGATGGTCAAAGACCTTGATTATCCAATTAGAATCATTATTGCGCCGACGGTCAGGGAAAAAGATGGGCTGGCGATGTCGTCACGGAATAAATATTTCACTCCGGCGCAGAGGAAAGAGGCGGTATGTTTATATGCCTCTCTGGCAGTTGCGAGAAATATGGTCAAAGTCGAGAAGGTGAAAAAAGTTTCCGCGATACGAAAAGAGATGGTTGACGTGATTAAGGATATTTGCCCTATGGCGGAAATAGATTATATCGCATTCACCGATTATAAAACCCTTGCGCCAGTGAAAATAATAGATAATACTTGTATATGTTCACTGGCGGTGAGAGTGCACGGGGTGAGGCTGATAGATAATATGAGGTTATGACTTATTAATCGCTATGGGTATGGTAGGATTATCGAGGGTTTGATGAATCAAACCCCTACAATTATATATGGCCGCGATTTCTTATGATTTGTAATATCAAAGCATTGGGCGCATTCTTTCTGACATCTCTTATCGCGGTGTCATCGACGGCCGGACAGATCACGGGAGGTTCGATTTTCAGAGTTGAGCGGACGAATGTGCTTATCTTCGTCATATTGTTTTCGGCAGTGATTCTTCTGTACACCCGGTGGGCGAAGCGGGGGAAGCCTCTTTTCATTCGCAAGATTGCGGGACTGGATGCGGTTGAAGAGGCGGTTGGGAGGGCGACGGAGATGGGAAAACCGGTGTTATTCGTGCCGGGAATTGAAGAGCTGGATAATATGCAGACAATTGCGGCGGTTTCGATTCTTGGCCGGATTGCCAGGATAACAGCCCAATATGATACGCCCCTGATAGTGCCGGTGAATTATCCCTTAATACTTGTTGCCGGGCAGGAAGTGGTTGAGCAGGCATATATCGAAATGGGGAAGAAGGAAGCATATAATCGCGACACAGTTCGATATGTGGCGGGGGAGCAATTTGCTCTGGCGGCGGCGATCAATGGAATCATGATGCGGGAACGGCCGGCGACGAATATCTACATGGGCGCCTTTTTTGCCGAGTCATTGCTTCTGGCCGAAACCGGCAACGCCGCCGGTTCGATACAAATTGCCGGCACGGCCGAACCGGAACAGCTTCCATTTTTCATAGCATCGTGCGACTATACCCTAATGGGGGAGGAAATATATGCGGCTTCGAGTTATCTGAGTCGCGAACCGATACTTCTGGGCGGTTTGAAAGGACAGGATTTTATAAAGATTCTGCTGGTGGCGATGATATTAATCGGGACTATACTTATCAGTCTCGGATATGGGGAGTGGTTCAGATCGCTTTTTGTGACAGAGTGAAATGATTAATCCAAATATGTTTGACAAGAAATTCGGGAAGCGGTATTTTGATGATGTGGAAATAAATCTCAAAGGCATCATTCAAATAACTACCCTCACAATTTTATTCTTGGCGCTGATTGCTATATCGGCATCGGCCCAGAGCGGTGAGAGTTCCATCTTTCGCGCCGAGCGGACCTCTGTCCTGATATTCGCCGTAATATTCTCGATTGTCATTCTGGTTTACACGCGGATGGCAAAACAGGGGAAGAAGCTTTTTGTTCGCAAGATTGCCGGACTTGATGCGGTTGAAGAAGCGGTCGGGCGCGCTACGGAAATGGGGAAACCGGTCTTATTTATTCCCGGCATATCTGAGATTGATGAGATTGAAACAATCGCTGGGATTTCAATCTTGGGCAGAGTGGCGAAAATAACGGCGCAGTATGAGACGCCGCTTATTGTACCTGTCCGTTATCCAATGGTTCTTGCGGCGGGACAGGAGGTGGTCGAGCAGGCATATACTGAGGCTGGTAAACGTGACACATACAATAAGGACATGGTTCGATATGTGGCCGGTGAGCAGTTTGCGTACACCGCAACGGTTAATGGTATGATGATGCGAGATAGACCAGCGGCCAATATATATATGGGGGCTTTTTTTGCGGAATCGTTGTTATTGGCTGAGACGGGCAATGCGGCCGGGTCGATTCAGATTGCGGGTACCGCCCGACCCGAGCAATTGCCGTTTTTCATTGCGGCGTGCGATTATACTTTGATGGGAGAGGAATTATATGCCGCTTCAAGCTATCTCAGTCATGAACCTTTGCTATTAGGCGGACTTAAGGGGCAGGATTTTATCAAAATTATTCTGGTTGCTCTTATGATAGTTGGCATCGTTCTGTCCACTGTTGGCCACGGCGAGGCATTCAAGGCGCTTTTTAAGAGTGTATGAATTAATATGAAAACAACCCTGCCTGTGATCGTCGCATTTCTCTCCGGCCTGATTATGGTGGTCGGTTTTTTCCTCAATCCTGAAAAATCATTTTTGGGAAATGTCGAAGAGGAAGTCCTGCGATGGGGAACTATTGTCGGCGGATTTACTCTACTATTGGGCGTGGTTTCTCTGGTGAGGGTAAATTCGCGAACAGTAAGCCAGAAAAAACAGGGGTGGATTTTTAATCTGATAACTTTGATATCAGTTTTTGCCATGGCCATACCGTCAATGATTCCGCTGTCATCCAAGTCGGCGATCGGCAGTGTGTTATACAGCATTATTCCGGCAAGCTGGGGGGGATTGTTCGGGACCGGTCCGGATTCGATCTATGACTGGATGTTCAACTATCTTGAGTCGCCCATGATGGCAACGATGTTTGCAATGCTGGCGTTTTATATAGCCTCGGCGGCCTATCGCGCGTTCCGCGCCCGTAATACTGAGGCGACACTGCTTCTATTGACGGCGGTTCTGGTCATGCTTTGGCGCATTCCGATGGGCGAGGCTTTCCTGAGATTATTCGGGGATAATGTTCCTCAGTACATAAATAGTTTCGTAATGAACGGCGTCAATATGGCGGTCCAGAGGGGAATTATAATCGGCGCCGCGCTTGGAGCGGCCTCGATGTCATTGCGAATTATGCTCGGGATAGAGCGCACTTATATGGGGAAAGGGTAAAATGAGCTTCTGGGAAAAAGTATCTAATATCGACCGCCGATGGATATATTTTCTGGTGGCCGTTTCGGTTGTTTTCCCAATGCTGGTGGTGATCAAGTTCCCTATCGGCATTACGCCGGAAGCAAAACAGCTTTATGATGCCGTTGAAGCGCTTCCGGATAGTTCCATTGTATTTCTGACATTCGATTATTACCCGTCCACTTTGGCCGAAACTGAGCCTATATCGATTGCCGCTCTCAATCAGATGTTTCGGAAAAATATGAAAATTATAACGATGACTACTGTTCCATTGGGGGGACCGTCGATTGCGGAACGGGTAACAAGGAAGCTCGCCAACAAATATAACAAAGTATATGGAATCGATTTTGTCAATCTTGGATATAAGGCGAATTATGTCGCGGTGTTGAAGGGGATGGGTAGTTCCATTGAATCGATTTATCCGGCGGACAACGCCGGGACGCCGCTGAAAGATCTGCCTTTGATGAGCAAGGTTAGGAACTATAACGATGTTAAATTTATCTTTGTAGTTGCGGATAATGGCATTGTTGACTATTGGATTTCCATAGTAAATGCGCAATATGGAACTCCGGTCGGAGCGGGGGTGACTGCTGTCATGGCCCCGAAAATGTATTCCTTTGTGGAGGCAAAGCAATTGACAGGTCTTCTGGGCGGGATGAAGGGAGCGGCGGAGTACGAGCGTCTGGTGAATCATGAGGGAACCGCTACCAGAGGGATGGATGCTCAATCGATGGTGCACCTGCTGATTATATTTTTTGTCATTGTCGGCAATATCGGATACTTTGCGACCCGCAAATCCGGGCGGAGCGGTCAAGTATGACATTTTTTGCGCAATTCCAGATCTGGCTCGGGGCATTTTTAGTCCTGGCGCTTTTCTCTTTTCTTTATAAAGATAATCCGTTCTACAAACTGGCGGAGCATGTCTATGCCGGGCTTTCGGCCGGATATTATGTAGGACTTGTCTGGCAGTCGGTTATTATTCAGCAATTAGTTGACCCGATGTTTGACGATGGTCAATGGTGGCTAATTTTTCCCGGGTTGCTGGGCACGCTGATGTTTGCCCGATTTTTTGCCAAATGGTCATGGGTCAGCCGGATCTCGCTTGCCTTCGTTATGGGAAATACCGCCGGCGTATTTTTGATTTCTCAATTGCACGGGCTTATTCTGCCGCAGACTATGTCCACGATGCTGTCTCTAAATCCAAAAAATGGTTTTGCGGCGACACTATTGGCGCTCGTTACGGTAGTCGGCGTGATTTCGACGCTGATATATTTCTACTTTTCCAAAGAACACATCGGCGTTCTGGGTGGAACGGCGCGCGTTGGAATCTGGTTTATTATGATTTCTTTTGGGGCGCATTTCGGATATACGGTCATGGCGCGCATCTCGCTTCTTATTGGGCAGGTTCAGTTTCTTCTCTTTGACTGGGGCGGCAGTATCAAACAGATATTCTGATATATTCGGATTCTATCTCAAAATTCCGAGCCAATTATCGTGAGAAATGGATTGCAATTTGGCTTGAATAATTCCTATATTGACTGAGGTTTTTTTGCATGAAAGAAGAACTGAAAATTATTATTCCTGTGGCCGGTGAAGGCGCCAGGATGCGCCCGCATACTTATTCGGTCCCGAAGCCTCTTATACCCGTCGCCGGGAAATAGGTGCTGGCTCATGTTATCGAACCTCTTATACCCCTGTATCCTCAAGAAATAGTTTTCGTTATCGGCCATCTTGGGGAGCAGATTGTCGAATATGTCAAGAAAAACTATAATTTCAGGGCATCTTTCGTATTGCAGAAGAAGCTTCTGGGACTGGGATATGCCATTCATCTGGGATTGGAGAAAATCGATTCCGGGCCGGTTCTTATTATTCTTGGAGACACTATCGCCCGGACAGATTTTGTTGAATTTGTCAGGCAAGACAAGAATGTGATCGGGGTCAAGCCGGTAAAAGATCCCCGGCGATTCGGGGTCGCCGTTTTGGAAAATGGGCAGATAACCGGCGTTGAGGAAAAACCTCAAAATCCCAAATCTGATCTGGCCCTGATAGGTCTTTATTATTTCGAAAAAATCGATTTGCTAAAGAAAGAGCTTTCGCTCCTGGTTTCGGGCGGGAAAAAAACCAACGGCGAGATACAGCTTACTGATGCTCTCGCCTCCATGTTGGCGGAAGGGGAAACATTCAGCCCTTTTGTAGTCGATGGCTGGTATGACTGCGGGAAGAGGGATGCTTTTCTCGAAACCAATCGGGTTCTACTTGCCGAAACCAAAGAAATCAATGATTATCCCGGTACGATAATAATTCCACCGGTCAGTATTTCAGCGTCAGCGGTTGTGGAGGAATCGATTATAGGTCCTTATGTTTCCATATCCGAAGGCGTCAGAATTCATCGTTCTATCATTAGGGACTCTATTGTCTGCAAGAATGCAGTAATTGAATTTTCTATGGTTGAGGCCTCGATAGTCGGCGAAAAGGCGGCAGTGAGGGGGCGGTACTCACATATCAATCTCGGGGATTCCGGAGAAATTGGATAATTTAATATAAATTCAAGGAGTCGTTTCATGTCTGAAGGGAACTTCCTTTTTACATCAGAATCGGTAACGGAGGGGCATCCCGATAAAATCTGTGATCAGATTTCGGATGCTGTACTTGATGAGGTTATTGGCCAAGATAAATATAGCCGGGTTGCCTGCGAATGCTTTGTGACCGTGGGGTTGGTGATTATCGGCGGAGAAATTACGACCAAGGGATATGCCGATATTCCGCGGCTGGTGCGCAGCCTGCTTGAAGATATAGGATACTTTAACCCGGCCTTCGGTTTCCACTATAATAATATCGGAATTCTCAATGCCATCGGTTCGCAGTCGCCGGATATTGCGCAGGGGGTTGATACCGGCGGCGCAGGGGATCAGGGATTGATGTCGGGATATGCCTGCCGCGAGACTGAGGAACTGATGCCTCTGCCTATCATGCTGGCTCATAAACTGACCAAAAGACTGGCTGAAGCCCGCAAGAAGAAAATACTGCCATATCTTGGCCCGGACGGAAAATCTCAGGTGACGGTTGAATATCGAGATGGGAAACCTCATCGGATCGACGCTGTGGTCATCTCGGCTCAGCATACCGAGGATATTCTTGATAGTACAGGAAAGAAAATCACCGAGAAGGCGCGTCAGGAGATAATCGATACAATCATTAAGCCGATTATTCCCGCCAATATGCTGGATAATGAGACCAAGTACTATGTCAATCCGACCGGCAAATTCGTAATCGGCGGGCCGCAATCGGATACCGGCATGACCGGAAGAAAAATCATAGTCGATACCTACGGAGGGATGGCCAGCCATGGCGGCGGGGCTTTTTCCGGGAAAGACCCGACCAAAGTTGACCGCTCGGCTTCATACATGGCCAGATATATCGCCAAAAATGTGGTCGCTTCCGGACTGGCCGACAAATGCACCATACAACTGGCCTACGCTATCGGGGTAGCCGAACCGGTTTCTATCATGTTATTTACAGACAAAACCGCTAAGGTTAAGCACTCGCGGCTGGTGGAATTAATTCGAAAGAATTTCAATTTGACTCCTCGCGGCATTATCCAATCGCTGGATTTATTGAGGCCGATTTATCGTAAGACTGCTTCCTATGGCCATTTTGGATGGAATGATCCTGATTACACATGGGAGAAAACCGATAAAGCCAAAGACTTGCTGAAAGGCGCGTAAAGCATGCAAAGTATAAAATATGATATAGCGAATGAGAAACTTGCTCCGCAAGGTAAGCTTCGTATCGAATGGGCCGAGCGAAATATGCCGGTTCTCAGGCTTATCCGGGAACGGTTTCAGAAAGAAAAGCCGCTTATGGGGATAAATCTGGCCTGCTGTCTCCATGTTACGACCGAAACGGCCAACTTGATGATTACTCTGAAGGCCGGGGGGGCCAATTCGGCGCTGTGCGCTTCAAATCCCCTGTCCACTCAAGACGATGTCGCCGCTTCACTGGTCGCCGATTATGGTATTCCGGTCTATGCCATCAATGCTGAGGACAAGAAGACATATTATAAGCATATCCATCAGGCGCTTGATTTTAATCCTCATATTACCATGGATGACGGGGCGGACCTTGTTTCCACACTGCACTCAGACAGAAAGGAACTGCTGAAAAATATTATCGGCGGTACCGAAGAGACTACGACCGGTGTGATCAGATTAAGGGCGATGGCCAAAGATGAAGCGCTTAAATATCCTATCATCGCCGTGAATGATTCCAAGACCAAGCATTTTTTTGATAATCGCTATGGTACCGGGCAATCCACAATCGATGGCATTCTTCGCGCCACTAATGCGCTGATCGCGGGCGCGAAGGTGATTGTTGCCGGGTACGGCTGGTGCGGGCGAGGATTTGCCTCACGGGCGCAAGGGATGGGGGGGCATGTTATTGTTACGGAGGTTGACCCCACCAAGGCGATAGAGGCGGTGATGGATGGATTCGAAGTAATGCCGATGTCGGAGGCGGCCAAGATCGGCGATATTTTTGTGACTCTGACAGGGGATATTAATGTCATCCGGCGCGAACATTTTGAGAAGATGAAAGATGGAGCGATTGTTTGTAATTCGGGGCATTTCAATGTCGAGATAGATTTGACCACTTTGGAAAAGATAAAAACCAAGAAGCGCAAAGTCCGCAATTTTGTGGAAGAGTTTACTCTCAAGAGTGGCAAGCGCGTTAATATTCTGGGTGAGGGGAGATTGATAAATCTTGCCGCGGCGGAGGGGCACCCGGCGATGGTGATGGACATGTCGTTTGCCAATCAGGCTCTGGCGGCGGAGTATATTGTCAAGTATGGGAAAACCCTTTTCGGGAAAGTCTATGTCGTCCCGGAGAAGATTGATAATAATATAGCGGCGCTGAAACTGAAATCTATGGGGATTAAGATCGACAGGTTGACGCCGGAGCAAAAGAAGTATTTGGCCTCGTGGGAAATGGGGACATAGGGGGGAGTTTGAAATTATATTCCACAGGAAGGGGGAGGCTGTCCCACAAGTTGAAAAGTTTCGGCCGTCATGCTCCGGTTCCGGACGGCACATATAAGAAGAAGGGTTCCTGACGGGCGAAAAAAAAACAGGGCGCCTAACGGGACATGCACAGCGGAAAATCTCGCTCTGGGGCCGGAATGACAAAGCATGATTATTATGCCCGGTTACTATGTTAAAAAGCTCTCGGCTGAACGGCTCAAGCGGGTTTATGCTATTGCTCCGCCGAGGGTGCAGGGATATTTTAACTCTGAGGTGGAATTTGTCTGCAATAAAATCAAGAGGGGGGATATAGTTCTGGATTTGGGCTGCGGTTACGGCCGTATAATTCCCGACCTGACCCACATCGCACAGACCGTCATAGGCATTGATAACTCCCTCGAAAGTCTCCAATATGGTAGAGATATGCTCAGCCATATAGCAAATTGCCATTTGCTCTGCATGAATGCAGTAGAACTTAGTTTTCGTGATGGTATATTCGATTTGACGGTATGTATCCAGAATGGGATTTCGGCTTTTCATGTGAATCAAGGGGAATTAATTCGCGAGAGTATCCGGGTGACCAAGCCGGGGGGGATTGTCCTATTTTCCACTTATGCAGAAAAATTCTGGCCTGACCGATTGGAGTGGTTTGAGAGACAATCCAAAGAAGGGCTTTTGGGCGAGATTGACTATGAAAAAACGGGGAATGGGAATATTATCTGCAAGGATGGCTTCACCGCCACGACAGTTAGCCCGGCGCAATTTGGGAAACTTATGGATGGATTTGATGTGGATTGGCGTTTGGAGGAAGTGGACGAATCGAGTCTGTTTTGCGAAATAGTGAAACATAGATGATAAATCTTTCCCCGCGCCGTCAGGAACCCTTTCCTGACGGAAAATTGAAGGAAATGAATGGGCCAGAGAGATCGAGGTAGTTATGAGCAGTACGGGAATCTCTTTTTCGTCACATCCACAATTGTTGGTTTTGTTGAGGTATTCAAATCGGACTCGCTATATGATATTATGGTAGAAAACCTGAAATTCTATCAAGACAAGGGAGACTTCACTGTTCTTGCCTATGTTATAATGCCCAATCATTTTCACCTAATATTGAAAGTCAACGGCGATAAATCTGTCTCCGAATGCATGGGCAATCTGAAGAGAATTACGTCAAGACAGATGACCGCGCATTTGCGGCAGGTCGCTGACCAAGGTCTTCTTGATGAGTTGAAAACACAGGCCAAAAAAGAGCCTGCCGTTGACAGCAAAGTGTGGAAACCACGCTTTGATTGTTTTATGATAACCAATGAGGATACTTTAAGGCAAAAGATTGGATATATACATGACAATCCAGTTAGGAAAGGCCTCGCTGGTGATGTAACCAAATGGAAATATTCAAGCGCGTCTGACTATTATGGAGAGAATCGGGGAACGCTTAAGGTCGATACAGAATGGCATTGCTTAGGGTATTAAATTCCATCAGGAAATGCGCCTTTGGCGGACTGAGGATGCCAATGAAAAAACGAATTCCGTCAGGAAGGGGTTCCTGACGGCGCAAAAAAATGAATTTTCCAGGAAATGAATTATGTCGCCAAAAAATCTAAAGTTTTGTCCTCTTACTATTGAGCGCTGGGATGATTTTGCGAAATTGTTCGGTGAACGCGGGGCCTGCGGCGGGTGCTGGTGCATGTCCTGGCGGATTACGCCCAAAGAGTTTCATAAACAGAAAGGGGAGGGGAATAAAAAGGCGATGCGTAATCTGGTCAAGGCGGGCGAGCCGATCGGCGTTATTGCCTATGTCAAGGACGAACCGGTGGGATGGTGTGCGGTTGCTCCGCGGGAGAAATTTATCCGCCTTGAAAATTCGCGTGTTCTCAGGCGAATCGACGACCAGCCGGTCTGGTCGATAAGCTGTTTCTTTATTGCTAAACAGTATCGCAGAATGGGATTATCGGTCGAATTATTAAATGGCGTAATCAAATATTGCCGCAAGAAAAAAGTGAAGATAATTGAGGCGTACCCAATCAAGCCCTACAGCAAGAGCATGCCTGCGGCTTTTGCCTGGACCGGAATTATTTCCGCTTTTGAGAAGACCGGTTTTACTGTAGCAAAGAAATGGTCAAAATCCCGGCCCATTATGCGGTATTATCTTTAGATCTGAAATCAATTGACATTCTGAAAAGCCATTCTATATTAGATGATGCTATGATTATAGTAGTGTCTCGATATCGGCCCAAGAGCTCTTCCGGTCTTCAGGATGAGTAATCGGCCGATATTGCTCTGCTTACCAAACATCCTTTTATATCTGAATTGATAATTTTGTGAGGTATATATGACTGTTGTTTTGGATGGTTCAGGACTAACCATAGAAAAGCTCGTGGCAATCGCCAGAAATAATGAAAAGGCGGAACTTCATGCCGATGCGGTCGAACGGATTAAGAAATGCCGGGCAATGCTCGAGAGGAAGATTGAAGCCCGCGAAATAATGTATGGAGTCAATACCGGGATAGGCGAATTTTCTGAAGTTGTACTTACTGACGAACAGGTGCGGGATTTTCAGAAATATCTAATATACAACCATGCCGCCGGCATTGGCGATCCGGCGCCGATTGAGTATGTGCGTGGCGCGATGGCGTCGCGAATCAATGTGCATGCGCATGGAAATTCCGGAATTCGCCCGGAGATAACAAATACTCTGGTGGAAATGCTGAATAAAGGAGTCACCGCTTTTGTTTGCCAGAAGGGGTCGGTCGGCGCCAGCGGAGATCTCGCCCCAATGGCGCAGATGGCTTTGCTCCTGATGGGCGAGGGAAAGGCATATTATAAGGGAGAACTTCTTAACGGCAAGACCGCCATGGAGAAGGCCGGTATCCCGATTCCGGGACTAAAGGCGCGTGACGGCCTCGGCGTAATAAACGGCTCCAATATGCTTACTGCTATGAGCGGGATATTTCTTTTTGACGCACTCAACTGGCTTAAGCAGGCGGAGATTGCGACCGCAATGTCGCTGGAAGCCCTGAAGGCCAACATGCGTCCGTATCATACGAAAATCCACGAGGTTCGCGGTTTTCCCGGCGCGGTAAAAAGCGCCAGGGCTATTCGGAAATGTATTGAGGGAGGCGACCTGGCCGAAGAAAGAATCAAGTGCAAGGTGCAGGATGCGTACTCTATGCGTTCGACTCCCCAAGTTATCGGCGCCGCTTATGATGCTCTGGAATATGCCCGCTCGCAAGTCGAGATTGAACTAAATGGAGTCGGCGATAATCCGATATTTTTCGCCGAGGAGAATCTTCAACTCTCCGGAGCCAATTTTCAAGGATCGCCGGTGTCGCTTCCGATGGATATGGCAGGTACGGCCATCACTATGGTCAGTGTGTTATCAGAACGGAGAATGAATAGACTCAATAATCCCGCCTTGAGCGTCGGACTGCCGCCCTTCTTGACCAAAGGGGCCGGGATGTTTTCCGGATTGATGCTGAGTCAGTACACAGCGGATGCGCTAATCGTAGAGCAGAGAATTCTTTCCGTGCCGGCGTCGATTCAATCCATTCCGGCGGCGGCCGATCAGGAGGATTTTGTCTCGATGGGGATGAATACGGCTATCAAGAATTTCCAGATTCTCGATAATGCTTATGGAGTTCTTGGTATCGAATTTATGGCCGCCGCCCAGGCGCTTGATTTGCGCGAATACAAATTTGGCCGCGGTACAACCAAGGCAAGGGAAGTTATCAGAAAATATGTGGAATTTCTTGATATTGATCGTCCCCTATATTCCGATCATACAAAAATGAAAGAGTTGGTGAAGTCGTGCGAGATATTGCACGAGGTCGAGAAAGAAATAGGGGGATTGGAGTGATCGGGCGACGGCTGATGTCGAAGCTCCGCAAAGTCGAAACTGCACGAGTTTCGACCTACCTTTTGCGGCCGCCGCGGGAGAGATAATTGGCCAGCTGGATATATGACTCCATATCTTTCTCCATGTTAGCCGCAATGCCGGGGAATTCCGCAATAAGATTATTCTTGAAATAGTCAGGCTTTCTCAAATCGTATAATGATTTTCCACCATGATTGAGCCATTCAAAAAAGAATAGAGGACCATGGATGAATCCCAGCTTTTCGGCTGAGACGATCAGCGCAAATCCGGAATCATTCTGAGGCAGGTTGAAAAGATCACGTCCCCATGTGTATTCATCAGTTGTCAGTCCCAGCAGGCCAATGATGGTTGGGGTTATATCCACCTGACTCCCTGTCTTATTGATTGAGACGACGGTGTCGCCAATCAATTTGGGGGCATATATCAAAAGCGGGATTTGGAAATTTTGAGGCATCATTGCAAAGGGTCCCGTTTGGTATGGACAGTGATCGGCAGTGAAGATGAAAATGGTACTATCAAATGACGGATATTGCTTTAGATTATTTATATATTGCCCGATGGCCCAATCGGAATAATAAAATGTATTTAACATTTTGCTGTTGGGAATAGTATCATCATACAGGTGGAATCGTTCATCAGGTATAAGATATGGGTCGTGATTGCTGAGGGTCATTATGGCCAAATGGAAAGGGCGTTTGAATGATTGCATTTCTGTGGCGAGCTTTTCAAAAATGACATGATCCGGAATACCCCATTTCCCCAGTTTCTTTGATCCGTCGAAATCGCTTTCGGCAAAGAATTTATCATATCCGGCCATTCTTAAAAAACCCTGCATATTGTCGAATTCAATGTCTCCGCCGTAAGCGAAAATATTGGTATAGTCATATTCCTTTAATGTTTCGGCGAGAGATCGGAAGGAATGCTCGGCAGAATATCGACGCATGATTGACCGTCCTGAAACATAGGGAAAAGTGCACAGTACGGCGGGAATACCATGATTAGTGCGGATGCCGTTGGCATAAAACTGGGTGAACAGGATGCCATGATTGCAGAGAGAGTCAAAATTGGGTGAGACGTGCAATTTAGCGCCCAGCGCGTCGATCTTGTCCGCCGACCAACTCTCCATGATTACAACGACAATGTTAGGCTGAAAATTATATCTCTGATTGCCCGCAACATGATGCTTAAGGCTAAACCCATCCGAGGCGGCCGCCGATTTGATATTTAACAGGTCGATGACCGTCCTATATGCCGTGATATTGTCCATGAAAGCAAAGCGGCTGTCTTCCTGCTCGGAGAAATCACGTCCTTCTTTATATTCTTCGTATATAGAATGGGAAAGAGTATAGACCCCGTTTAAAGAGGCTTGATTGATGAGATGATTATTGCTGAAGAGCGCCGCTCCCCAATCAAGCGGCTTCATCCCCAGCCCCCCGCGAGCGCCAATTGCGAGAAAGGCCAGCATCAGAAAATTGCCGAGCAGATATCCTGTTCGGCTTGTCGAAGGACTATTGCCAAATTTTAATCCAAGCAGTTTTTTCGTGGCCCAGTAGAATGCGCTGGTTATGCCAATCCAGAGCGCGAATAAGATCCAAAATCCGGGAAAGGTGATGATACTGTAAAAATAAGCTCCGGGATCTGCCATAAATTCAATTGCCCAGAAATTCATGCGGCTTCCGTAAACATCAAAAAATCTCACGTCCGCGGATAAAATGAGAAAGAAAAAGGCATATATGACAGTAAGGATTGAGGCAATTATTTTTCGACATTTTGCGGAATCAAGATTCACGACAGGTAATATGGAAATCACAAAAAGCGGCAGATAAAAAGCGGCAATGACGGCGGTATCAAAACGGAATCCTATCCAGAATGATTGTAGTAGGAGATAGAGGTTAATTCCCTTTAAAAAGCCATAATGGACTATTAGAAACAGAATCCGGAAGGCAGTAAAGAAGAGCATGCCTGCCAAATAAAGAATTCCCCAAGTGATAATCTTATCGGGAAGAAGAAATCGACGCAAAAGGTTTATTAAGATCATTTTCACTGAATTGGGATTACTATTACTTGACCGCTCGCTCAGGGAGACTAAGCATTCGCCTAATCTCTTGCTTCCGCTCCGATTCTTTGAGTTTTCGGACGGCAATTATTCTTCTTCCTGAACCGTCTTGAGTTCCGGTTTTATCCACGGCATAGTGATGATCTGCGGCGGAAGCAATTTGATGGAGATGTGTTATGACCACCAGTTGATAATGCCGAGCCATCGCAGTGAGCTCTTCAGCTACCATGTGGGCAGTATGGCCTCCGATGCCGGCATCTATCTCATCAAGGACAAGGAGCGGGCGATTTCCAACGAAGGACTGCATTTCCACCGATTTAAGCGCCAACATTATTCGGGAAATTTCACCCCCTGAAGCGGTTCTCGACAGAGGTTTTAACGGTTCTCCCGGATTTGCGGATATGAGAAATCTTCCCGCCTCCAATCCCTGGGGTCCTGGTTTCACCCTTTGGCCATTTAATTCTATGCCCTTGTCATCAAGGGTGCAGATAAATTCATACTCAAATTTTGCCGAATCTATTCCGAGCTTCTTCAATTCACCTATAACCTGTACTGATAATTTTTTTGAAGCCGATTTTCTGGCGGTCGAGATATCGACGGCCATTCCGGAATAATTTTTGGAAAGAGAGGCCTCTTCGTTTTGGAGGATTCTTATATGATCGTCGACATCCAATCTTGTATTCAACTGCTCTCTAATCTTTTCAAGAGTAAACAGGATTGATTCCTCGGCGCCGCCATATTTTTTCTTGAGACGGAAAATCTCGTCAAGGCGAAGATTTATTTCCTCCTGCCTTTCGGGATCATCCGGAATTGAGGAGCGGTATGATTCTATTTCCGCCCGCAGTTCCTCAAGATTTATCACTGCGGTATCCATTAATTCAATATTTTTCTCGAGCTTTTTGTCAAGGCCGGCCATCTGAGCAATTTCCCGGCGACAGGATTGGAGAAGGGTGAGGGCCGATGAATCATCCTGTTCAAGTAAATTCAATATTAATGTTGCTTTCTCCCCGAGAAGTCGTGACGAGTCAAGAATCTTTTTCTCTGCCTGTAATTTCTCTTCCTCGCCGGGGCTAATTCTTGCCTTCTCGATTTCGTCCTTCTGGAAAATAAGCAATTCCCGTTCATTTTTCTCTTGAGATTTTCTTGATTCGAGAGACGCCAATTCCCGGCGAGTATTCTCCCATTGATAGTACAACCTCCGCAATTCCTCGACTTGCTTTTCAATCCCCGCAAAGCGATCGAGAAAACTCTGATGGTTGCTCTCATCAAGAAGCTGTTGATGTGAGTGCTGGCCGAGAAGTTCCGCCAGGTATTTTGTGATTTCCCGCAATTGAGAGAGATTAACAAGCCGGCCATTTATGAAATTTTTTGAGCTTCCCTTAAGCGAAATTTCTTTTCGCAGGATAAGGGAATTATCCGGCGATTCTATTTCCAATTCCCTTAGTTTCTCATTAATGCGAGGCCAATCGGAAATATCGAACTCCCCCTCAACCACAGCCAGATTGGCGCCAGAACGGATATCGTCCTTATCCGCCTTTTCGCCGAGAAGTTGAGAAATTGCGCCGACTATTACCGATTTGCCTGCCCCGGTTTCCCCGGTGAGAACATTCATGCCAGATTCAAGAGTGATCGCCAATTTATCGACCAAAGCGAAATTCTCTATTTGAATAGTCTTCAGCATACTCTGCTATAAACTACTTCTCCTTTTGCTGATAAAAAGAAATATTTCGTCCACCAGTCTTCTTGATAATTCCAAATCACCCGTTTCTTCCGCCACTTTCAGTTCACTCTTAAGCTTGTCAATAATCTTCTCTCGCTTAAAATCGGCCAGTTTTTTTATGTAATCCCTGATAGTTGATGCAATATTATATCCTGTCCAATCGACGGATACAAGGGAAGATATTTCAGCCGCCATGGCGCTGTCGTCAACCAGATCGAGAAGCATACTTTCCGAAACAATGGCATGAGTCTTATAGACGGTTTGAATCAGCGCAAAAATTTTATTCTGAGTCTCTCCCTGAAAATCCTCCTGGACTATTTTTTCTCTTACTGTATCTATGTACTCTGGAAATTCAATCATGAGAGAAAGAAGCTCGCGCTCCATATCCATAATATTCTTAGTTGCGATCGGGGCCTGAGAAGTCTTGTTCTGTGATCCGGTTTGTGGAACAAGCTCGTAGAAGCTTTCTGATTTTATTTTCAGCATGCCAGCGGCTTCGTCAACAAAAAGCTGTCTGCGAATGGAATCGCCGATCTTTCCGGCAAGCTCGGCAAGTTCTTTAATCAGCTTCTCTTTGACTATGATGCCGCTTTTTTGAACATCTATATCTTTGGTTCGATATTCAAGATATCTCAGAGCGTTATTTTTGATTTCTTCGATTCCTGCGGCTCCGGATTTAACGGCAACTGAGTCGGGGTCTTCACCCGCTGGCGGGATCATCACCATAACTTCCATGCCGGCATCATACAAAGCATCGACCGATCGCACCGCCGCCTTCTGGCCGGCGGAATCGGAATCAAAAAAGAGAAAAGCGTTATCGGCGAATCTTGCCAGAAGCCGCGCCTGCTGGGGAGTAAAAGATGTTCCCGATGAGGCCGCTACGTTCTTAATTCCAGCCTGATAAAGCGATATAAAATCAAAATATCCTTCCACAATTATAACTTCATTCTTTTCCCTGATAGATTGACGGGAAAAATTTAAGCCATAAAGAATATAGCTCTTTGAATAAAGCGGCGTTTCAGGTGAATTGATATATTTGGAGGGTTCGCCTTTCTTCAGGGCGCGTCCTCCAAAGGCGATTGGTTTATCGCTTAAATTAAATATCGGTATCATCAGCCTCTGGCGGAAGCGATCGTAATATTTATCGCCCTTATCTGAATGGGTTATCAAACCGGCCTTTTCGAGGTCTTTGGGAAAAAGGTCTTTGCGGATAGCATAGTTTAATAGACCATCCCATTCTTCGCCGGCTATACCAATCTGGAATTGCTCGATAGTCTGGTCGGTCAATCGGCGGGTTCCTTTGAGATACGGCATCACCAGATTCTTGTACCGATCAGAATTGAGAAGGGAGCGGAAATAATCCAGAGCCACCTGATGGGCATAGTGCAAACGTTCCAGCTCTTCCTTTGCTCCGCCGATCTCTTTTCTCTCCTCGATATTTATGCCGGCTTTTCGCGCCAGAAAGCGAACCGCCTCGACAAAGGTCATCTTCTCATGTTCCATCAGAAATGAAAAGACATTTCCCCCTTTGCCGCATCCAAAGCAATGGTAAATCTGTTTCTCCTGCGAAACCGAAAATGACGGGGTTTTTTCTTCATGAAAAGGGCAGAGGGCAGTGAAATTTCTGCCTCGCTTCTTGAGCCGAATATATTCTCCGATTATATTAGCAATATCGCTCGCCTGTCGAACCTGCTCAATCGTATTTTGGGAAATGATTGAAGACATTATTTCAGAGCCACTATCGTTACCCCCGCTCCGCCCTCATTCCAGTCTCCGAGGCGAAACGATTCCACCGCCGGATGCTGTTTGAGAAATTCCGAGAGCGCGCGGCGCAGGGCGCCGGTTCCTTTTCCATGCACAACATATATCTGGCGTATCCCTGATACAATCGCCGAATCAATAAATTTATCAAGGGTCTCCTGCGCCTCCTCCACGGTCATTCCGCGCAGGTGAATTTCCGGCCCGGGGGCGGTGAGGTCGCGCATATTTACAGCGCTGCCTGTTACTGTTTTTTTCGAATATTCTGTTATTTTTCTCAGTTCGGATAGTTCTACAACAGTGATCATATTAGCAATACGGACTTTGGCCTTGTTGCCGCCAAAGAGCTCAATCAATTCGCCCTCTTTTCGAAGCGATTCAATCAATACCATATCCCCGGGCTGGAGACTATTAGACTCGACAGGCTTCGAAATATGCTTTGTCTTCAAAGCGTCCAACAGGCTTTTCTTATCATCAATAAATTTATGCGCCGCTTTTATTGATTCTTTTGACGCCTGAGTTTCTCGGATTTCTTTTACTAATCGCTCGGTTTCGATTCTTGCTTCGTTAAGGATGCTTTCGGTTTCTCTTAGATGCTCTCTTTTGGATTCATCAATTTCCTGCTTTAACTTGTCAACCTGAGTACGGTAATAGGTCTCGAGCTGAGCGGCGCTTTTCAGCTTTTCCTCCAGCGCGGTCTTGTCTTTTTTTAGGATGTTTAAATCCTTTTCGAGTGACTCTATCAATCCGGCGAGGGAGCGCTCCCCCTTTCCAAGGAGTTGGGAGGCAGTATCGGCTATATCCGATGATATCCCAAGTCGTCGAGCGATTTCCACGGCATACGATGCCCCGGGAATGCCAGTAAGGAGTCGAAAGGTGGGCTGTAGTGATTCGCGGTCGAATTCAAATGAGGCGTTCTCAACCTCCGGATACAGCATAGGAAGAGTCTTCAGCTGAGAGTAATGCGTTGTGACAATCACTCTGGCCTTGAGTTTGAGCATCTTGAGAAGAATACCCTCGGCAAGAGCGGCGCCTTCTTTGGGGTCGGTACCGGCTCCGATTTCGTCAAGCAACACCAGCGAATCCGGTCCGGAATACCGAACGGCATAAATAATTTGCCTGATATGCGATGAAAAAGTGGACAGAGATAATTCTATTGATTGTTCATCGCCGATATCGGCGAAAATATTTTTGAACAGGCCGACTTCAGATTTGTCGCCCGCGGAGATATGCAGGCCAGTTTGTGCCATCAATACTAAGAGTCCAACGGTTTTCAATAGCACAGTTTTGCCTCCGGTGTTTGGGCCGGTGACAATTATGGCCAGCCGCCCATCACCGATAGAAATATCGCTGGGGATAATATCATCCTGTTTCTGCGTATAGTACAATAACAAGGGATGCCGCGCCGATAGCATATTGAAGCGGCTTTCGCCCTTTATCATAGGTCTGTGGCTATTTGTCTTTATGGCGAAATTTGCGGCCGCATGGATGGAATCAAGATGCCCTATCATATCACAATTTATCAGCAGGCGGTCGGCGGCGGCGCGGATCAGGGACGTTATATGACGAAGTATTCTGTCGATTTCCATCCGCTCATCTTGAATGCGAAGCCCCAGTCGGTTATTCAACTCAACCGCATCGTTTGGCTCGACAAATAGCGTGGCTCCCGACTGCGAGCGGTCATGGATGATACCGGAATCAGCCCGAAATTGCCCCGAAACCACCGGGATGACATATCGCCCATCCCGAATTGTGACCGTGTCGTCCTGCCAGCCGGGTTGTTTATGCTTGTCGGACAGAATCTTTTCCAATTTGCCGACTATCTTTCTTCTCAGATCACCGATATTTATTCGGATCTGTTTTAGCTCGGACGATGCCGAATCAAGGATAGAGCCGTCATGATCAATAGCCTTGACTACCTCTTTTCCTATTTCCGGGAAAGGACAAATTTTCGTTAGGTATTCCGCTATCAGCGGGAATTTTTCTCTTTCTCCTTTGGAATAACTATTCAAAGCCGCAGAGACATCAATCAATTCTTTTATTTTCAGCATCTCCATCGGTTCAAGAAATATTCCTTCCGCCCGGGACTTATCAATCTGCTCGGTCACATCCTCAAGACGATACAGGGGAAAGGCCTCGCCAAATTTAATGATATCTTTCATCTGGGCAATCTCGTCCATTCGGGATATTATCATTTGAATATCCATCAGAGGCGCAAATTGAGATACCCGTGAAATCCCATAAGGTGTCAAGCATAACCCCTTAATTATGGAGATAACCTTCGGGTACTCCAGCGCTTCAAGCGTATGATTATCAAATCCTGGCATATCCAAAAAATAATAAAGGCCGGTTTTACCGGCCTTGAATATATATGCTGTCTGGCAATTTGAAAATAGGTTTATTGCCGACTAAATCTTCTTCTCCTCAGAGCCAAAAAATCTATCGATCTGATAAATGACTTCATAAACCTGCTCTCTCGATTTATCCAAATCCTCGCGCCTGGTATTAGACATCTTTCTTGTCGGTTTCTGAATCAGAGTGTTTTCAACCTTTTGCATGAAGCTGGGATTTCCGGGATGCAGACCGGATGAGGTTTCATAAATTGCCGGAAGAGTCTTCGCGAAGGTAGTTCCCAGAAATGAGGAATCAAAGTCCATGTAAAATTTCTCTGGCATCGGGATAAGGAAAACCAGAAACACCAAAAAGCTTATGATTACCCATCCTCTGATTGCCCCCACGATTGCTCCGCCGAGCTGGTCTTTCTTGCCGAGCTTTTGAAGATTCGCCACTTTGTAAAATAAAAGCCCCAATAATTTGAAAATGGCATAAATCAATCCGAGAAGCACAACGAATGATATGATTGCAGTAACCAAAGGGGAGCCGCCGACTTTCTCATATATAGTCGAGGCAATTATGTCGATATAATTTATGGAGACGATGACAGCGGCGGTCAGAACGGCCAAAGCCATTAATTCTCTTATCAGCCCCTTCTTGGATCCGACTATGACAGCCGCTACCAATAGAACCAAAAGGACAATATCGATCCAGTTCATTGGCTAACTCCTTTTCTAAAGTCCGCCCATTATCTCAATAACCTATAGGCATGGGCTACATCCTTGACTAACTCTTGCCGCCGGATAAAAATTCAGAAACGAGCTTGCTGACTAATTTACCATCAGCTTTCCCCTTGAGCTTCGGCATCAAAGCTTTCATAACCAGCCCAGCCTTGGCAGGGGAGTCTGCGCCGGTTTCTTTGATGGCGGCGACTATCAATTCACGAAGTTGCTCTTCCGGAAGCTGGTCGGGGAGATAGCCGGTAATTATCGCTAACTCCGCGGTTTCTTTCTCGACCAGATCAGCCCTATTGCCGGCCGCAAATTGCTCAATGGAATCTCTATGTTTTTTGGCGGCGCTACTTAGCACAACTATTAAATCGTCTTCGCTAAGGTCAGCCCTTTTATCAATCTGCTTATATTTGAAATCCGATTTCAGGCCCCGAAGGACTGTCGCTTTTAATTTATCGCCCCCCTTCAGGGCCTTAATTATATCTTCGTCGATTCTATTCAGGAGAGACATTGCTAATAGTTTTCCTGACTAAGTTTGCGATTCTTACGACGGGCCGCATTCAGCTTCCGCTTACGCCGTTCAGATGGCTTCTCGAAATGCTGATGCTTCTTTATATCCGACAGAATACCAGTCTTCTCGCAGAACTTATTGAAACGGCGCAGGGCTTTTTCGAAAGATTCATCATCACGAACCCTAACACCGGTCATCTATATCCCCCCTTTCGTCTATTTAGGTTTAAAATTATCATAGTCAATTAGTATAACATTTTTAATATCGATGTCAACAGAATAATTCCCCCTGCCTTATAACTCATTTAGGAGCTTTGAGTTCTTAATTGAAGGTTTGCACCGGAAGCGCTTGATAGAAAATGGAAATGCAAATGCCCTACAATCTGGCCGGATTTCGCCCCATTGTTCAAAATAAGCCGATAATTATCTTCGATTCCAATCTCTTTTGCTATTATCCTGATTCTCTGAATCAGAAGAATCAATATATCATCTGGGATATCCTGCAGATTGGGGAAATGAACTTTAGGGCAGACCAATAAATGAACCGGCGCCCGCGGGAGGATATCGGCAAAGACGATCAGGTGTTCGTCGTCATAATATATCTTCGCCGGTTTTTTTCCCTCGGCGATTTGACAAAATATACAGCTCATTGAGTATGAATTTACGCAAATTGCAGTTTCAATCAAGCTATTATTCTGTCATACTCAAGGTCTATTATTGATTGACAATTGATCGATATTAAATATCTTGCCGACTAAACTGGAGATTTAGCCGTATCATGGATAATATGCAAATTGATACAATTATCGTTGGTCCATTTGAGGTCAATTGCTATCTTATTAAAAATCAAGAAGATAACAATGGCGTGATTGTTGATCCCGGGGGGGATGAAAGAGCAATAATAGACCGGATAAACAGATCTGGTTTAATCCCAAAGGGAATTTTGCTTACTCATGGACACGGCGATCATATCGCGGCTGTAAAACCGTTAGTGGAGAAATATCAGATACCGATTTATGTGGGAAAAGGGGACGAACCTCTGCTGGCCTCGCCGTCTGCCAATGTTTCCGCCCTTTTCGGGTTCAGCATAGTGTGCCCCCCTCCTGATTATTTGCTGTCTGATGGCGATCAAATCGAGGTGGCTGGATTTCGGTTTGATGTATTAGGCGCTCCGGGGCATACGCCAGGAGGAGTCTGCTATTTGGTTGAGAATTTCCTTTTCTGCGGCGACACTCTTTTTAGCGGCTCTGTTGGACGGACCGATCTTCCGGGCGGGAGTTTCCAGAAATTGATTGAATCTATCGACACGAAGATTCTTTCTCTGCCTGATGATGTTATCTGCTATCCCGGTCATGGGCCTGATACCACAGTAGGTCTTGAACGAAAAAATAATCCATTCTTAACGGGGCGGCAATTTGTTTAAGGCGATAAGTTTATAGATTGGAGGTTTTCATGCTTGGAAATGAAGCGGCGGTAGCTGACTACCATATTCATCCTGATTTTTCTATTGATGCGACCGGATCGGTTGAAGACTATTGCCAGTCCGCTTTGAAAAAGGGGTTGGTTGAAATATGTTTCACAACGCATTATGACTCCAATCCTGACGGTCAGGGAAATGATAGAAAAATGCGAATCGACGGCAATATCGTCCCGCTCTCTTTTGGCGGAATAGAAAAATATGTGAAAGCGGTCTTGCAGGCGCATGAAAAATATTTCGGTCAGGGTTTGGAAGTGAAATGCGGAATAGAAGTCGGGTACTATCCGGGGTGCGAGGCTCATATTTCTGAGCTATTTGCGAAATTTCCATTTCAGTACAGACTCGGGGCCATACACGATCTTGACAATATTTGTCTCTGCTGTCAACAGCGCTATGAATCTTGCTTTGGCCGCTTCAGTCTCGACAAGATGGCTGACAGTTATTTTGCCCTTGCGGAAAATGCGGTCAGAAGCGGGCTCTTTGATGCAATCGCACATGTCGATGTGTATAAGAAATACGGTTTGAAATATTATGGCGAAGACATACTGACCGCACACCGGGGTCGGATAGAATCGGTCTTCTCCGCTATGTCCGAACATAACGTCGGTATGGAAATAAATACATCATCCCTCAGGCGCGGACATAAAGAGTACTATCCCTCGATGGAGATAATCAATCTGGCGCGGAGACTGGGCGTCAATATATCCGCCATTGGCTCGGATGCTCACACTCCTGATGAAGTGGCCTATGATTTTGAGACTGCTACGGCAATTGCATATGAATTATTCCCATATTGCGATGAGTAGAATTTCAGAGACGCGCGAATCTGTCAAATTGAAGAGAGATTTTTATCTGCGCCCGACATTGAAAGTTGCGAAGGACCTGATCGGGAAGTATCTGGTCTATAAATCCCCTGTCGGTTCAATTTCGGCCCGTCTCGTTGAAGTTGAGGCCTATGTCGGCGAAGATGATCCTGCCTGCCATGCCGCTGTCGGCAAGACTCAGAGAAATTATATAATGTATGGTCAGGGAGGATACAGCTATATTTATTTTATTTATGGCATGTATTATTGTCTTAATGTTGTCACCGAGGACGAGGGATATCCTGCGGCGGTTCTTCTGCGTGGAGCCGAACCTGCAGAAGGAATCGATATTATGAGAAGCCAATACAAAGGCGGCGAAAATAGTCTTCTCACCAACGGTCCGGGTAAAATTTGCAAGGCTTTTGGACTGACCAAGAAACAGAACGGCCTTGATTTGACCGGTGATACGCTCTATCTTGAAGACCGAGCATATAATCCTGTGAAGATTATGCGTTCGACCAGAATTGGAATAAATAAAGGCGCGGATAAGAAGTGGCGCTTTTTTGAGGCGGACTCTAAGTATACGTCAGTCAGGAATAAATAATAATGGGTGGAATGTTCGGACCTGATTTTATTAAAGAGGCTTTGATTGCGGCGCCGGCAATTTTATTCTCATTGACAGTTCATGAGTTTTTCCACGCCTATACCGCTTTTCGCTTTGGCGACAATACCGCCCGCGATATGGGACGGCTTACCCTCAACCCACTGGCTCATCTCGACCTCTTTGGGACCTTGATGATGTTTCTCTCCGGCTTTAGATTCGGCTGGGCCAAGCCGGTGCCGATAAATCCCTATAATCTTCGCAATCCTCGGGTCGCCGATTTCTGGATTTCGGTGGCTGGCCCTTTATCTAACTTAGGACTTGGGCTTATTTTTGGCATTATTTTCAGAATGGCCTATAAA
Organism: uncultured Ignavibacteriaceae bacterium; assembly: GCA_964498015.1. Classification (GTDB taxonomy): domain Bacteria; phylum Zixibacteria; class MSB-5A5; order GN15; family PGXB01; genus CAWEZN01. The sequence continues at coordinate 17,876 of CAZCFT010000008.1, read as the reverse complement.
GGCAATATCGATTTGCCTCAGGGAGTGATTCAATTCCTGTTTTTTGGCGTGATGATTAATGTTTCGCTTGCCTTGTTCAATCTTATCCCGCTTTTTCCTTTGGATGGTTCGCATATCCTGAAGAGTTTACTCCCGGCAAGATTTGAAATCCCTCTGATGGAATTTGAAAGATTCGCCCCATTTATTCTTATGTTTCTCATTATCGTCGGCGGCATCTGGCTTGTTCTTGGTCCGTTCGTAAAAATCTTTGTCCATCTATTTGCCGGCATCAGCATTTCCTGAGGAAATCTTGGTTAGATCCCTAAGCCTGTCCGCCTTATTGATAGCCATCTTGATTCTTGGCGGTTGCTCTTTGGCGCATCGGGAGCATCCTATTGCCAAAGAGGAAATTCCGCTTGCCAAAGAGGAAATTCCGCAGTCACAACTTCAGGCGGGAAATGGAAACGCCTACCTGTTCGACATAAAAATTAATCGACAAGGAAAAAAGAATTCTGTCCGCCTTGAACTTTATCAGGTTGGAGATACGATGAGCTTCTTTGCACGGGGGTATCTTGGCAAAGGAGTCATGAAAGGATTGCTTTCGAGGGATTCTCTAATAGTCTATTTTCCGACTGAAAATGAGTATTACACCGGCAAAGTCGCCGATCTGGTGGATAATCCCTGCTTGAATACTACAGGAATTGAGGATTTGATTATTGAGCTTTTTCAGGGAACGCCGGCAGACAGCGGTTATTCCGACGGGCGATTTTATGTGACGGTATTGAAAGAAGAGCCGGCATTACATCAGTACCGTTTACAATCGACCTCCTGTCCTGAGGGGATAAGTCTGGAATATAAGCTGGATGGCGGTCGATTCGTGTTAAATGAAATTCAACTCAGAACTGATGATAAATTTTTTGAATTTGCGGCTCATCGTCGGAATGTCCGATTGAATGTGGAAATTTCGCCGGAAAAGCTTCATCTTGATATTCCCGAAACGGCGGCAAGAATAACCCCTTGATCCACTCCGTCAGGCTCCGGACCGGAACGGAATTGACTTTTCCCGGTTAAATGCATTAATATATATCAAAGTATAATTCGGGCGGCGTTTTCTGAGGATACACCTATAGATTCCGCCTGTGAAAGTATTATAACATGAGTCTATTGCGGCGTACATTTAGCTATCTTAAACCATATTGGCGGCATATCGTCATTTCGTCGCTTTCCGCGGCATTGTACGCGCTTTTATCCGGGCTTCTTATCTGGCTGGCCGGGCCGCTTTTGATGACGCTTTTCGAGGTTAGCCAGCTCCCGGCGCCATCTTCAAAATCCTCGATATCTAATTCCGGAATTACAGTCAACCCGGGAATAGAAAACAAGCCCGAAGCCGTATCGCAATCGCTTGAACAGGAATTTGACTTTCTGGTTACGATTAAAAACAATTTCAAAAATGATATCAACTCCATTGTTGCCTCTGACAGCCGGAAAGGCGCTCTCATCAATTTTTGCTGGCTGATTCTCGCTATTGCCGTTTCGGCTAATTTCTTTCTATATCTTCAAGGCTTTTTCATGGCTCACGTCCAGCAATCCATTATTCGTGATTTCCGAAATCGTCTTTTTGAGAAATATCAGCAGTTATCCTTAAGCTTCTTTCATAAACAGCGGACCGGGCAGTTGATCTCGCGCGTGACTAATGACGTATTGGTGCTGAATGAAACCATAGACCTCGGATTTAATCGCCTTATCACCGATTCTTTGACCGTAATCTTATTGACCGTTTTCCTGCTTTTGCTGTCATGGAAATTGACAGTTCTGGCGGCGCTTATAATGCCTCTGGTTTTTGGTTTTATTTACATCATGGGGAAGAAGCTTCGCCGATATTCGATGCGAACTCAAGAGAAAATGGCGGATGTCAATTCCACCCTTGAGGAAACGATTTCGAATATTAGGATAGTTAAAGCCTATGCCATGGAGAAATTCGAAATCAGGAAATTTTTCAAGGCCACCCATGATTATTTTCGCTCGCTGGTGCGGATGACCCGTATCCGCAATCTGGCCAGTCCTGTCAGCGAAATTTTGATAGTCATAGCTGGCATACTCATCTTGATGTTTGCCGGATCAAGAATTATCGAGGGGCGGGGGGAAATGGACGCCGGGGATTTCATGACTTTTATCCTTGCCATGTTCTCCCTCATAAAGCCGGTTAAGAATTTACTCTCCATTCAAATAAAGCTTCAGGAGGGGATGGCGGCGTCAGAGAGGATATTCAGTGTTATCGATACTGATGTCACCGTTAGGGAAATTCCGGATGCCCTTACTAAGAATAATTTTGAATCAAGGATTGATTATCAAAATGTGACATTTGCGTATAACAAACGGATCAATGTCATTAAGGATGTCTCTTTTGAGGTAAATAAAGGGGAAGTGGTGGCGCTGGTGGGTCCTTCCGGCGCCGGGAAATCGACTCTATTTGACCTGCTCCCGCGCTTTTATGATCCGCAGGAAGGGCAAATTACTGTCGATGGCATCAACATTAAGAATATTAGTCTGGATTCCCTGAGGGGCCTTCTGGGAATCGTGACTCAGGAAACATATCTTTTCAACGATACAATCAGGCGCAATATCGCTTATGGCGTGGACGACATTCCGGAAGAGAAAATAATTTCCGCGGCACAGGCGGCCAATGCCGACGAGTTCATTCAAGGATTCGAAAAGAAATATGATACAGTCGTGGGAAGCCGCGGCGTAATGCTTTCCGGCGGTCAAAGACAGCGAATCGCCATAGCGCGGGCGCTTCTGAAAAATCCCCAGATATTGATTTTCGACGAGGCCACTTCCGCTCTTGACACCGAATCCGAGTTGTCGGTGCAGGGAGCGATTAATAACCTCATGAAAGACCGCACCACGCTCGTTATTGCTCACCGCCTTTCCACTATAATCAATGCCGACAAAATTCTTGTATTGGATAAAGGGAAAATCGTAGAGCATGGAGACCATTCTCGCCTGATGGAAAATAATGGTCTATATCAGCGTCTCTACTCCATGCAGTTTCAGGACGTCAAATGAGAATACTCTTCCTTAATTCCATCGAAACGGAAACTTATGGGGGGATGGAGGAGTGGATCAAGCTCACTGCCGGTGGTTTGTGTCAGCGGGGACATAAAATCACCGTCGCCGGTCGCGCCGGTTCGGAATATCTTCGGCGCGTAAAGCTGGCAGAAAAAGATTTAGATATTCTTGGATTAAATATTTCCGGCGATTTCGACCCGATAGTGATATCCCAATTATTCCGGTTTTTAAGAAAGAATGAAATTGAATTGATCGTGGCGAATTTTAACAAGGATATCCGGCTGGGCGGACTGGCCGCCGGTTTTGTCAGCCGATGCAAAGTTGTCTGGTCGGTCGGCATCAATATCACCAAAGATAATTGGGTGCACCGGTTTCTGACTCCGAGATTGATCGATGGAGTTATTGTTCCTTCACTGTATTTGAAAAATGAAATTACATCTCCCGGCTATATTGATGAGAGATTGGTGGATGTTATCCCGATAGGTATTTCCAATGGCCTTCCCGTTATTTCAAAGCAGGAAGCGGCTAAGATGCTGAGAGAGAAATATAATATCCCTTCTGATTCAATCATTGCTGTGACGGTCGGGCGTTTTGTTCCGCAAAAGGGACATATTTATCTTATCGAGGCCGCAAATGATATTTTGAAAAGACAGCCCCAAATCAAATTCATATTTCTCGGAAATGGGCCATTGGAGCAGGAATTGAAAAATAGAATCTCGGAATTGAATCTCGCGCAATACATCACATTTGCAGGAATGCTTGATGATATCAACCCTATCCTGCAGGGGGCGGATCTAATGATACACCCGTCTATTGAAGAACCGTTCGGCATCGCTCTTCTTGAAGGGATGCGTACCGGCCTTCCAATTGTCGCCTCCAGAGTGGGCGGAATACCTGAAGTTGTCGAAGCCGGTTGTACCGCAAATTTGGTTGAACCGCATAATCCGAAGGCTCTGGCTGAGGGAGTAATCAATTTGCTCGCGTCGCCTGAAAAAATAATTGAATTTGGCCATGCCGGAAAAGAGCGATGGAATAACAGGTTTCGGCTCGAAACAATGATTGACAAAGTTGAGCTATATCTTTCCTCCCTTCTGAAAAGCTGATAGATTTTATGGGTAAGCTGAAAAATATTGAACACAAGGTTAAAGCCATTGTCTTTTCAATTTTCGGACCGATTCTCAAAAAGGGACGAAAGGAAATTCCAGTTATCGACGGAAATAAAATTGCGAGGGTACTCTTCATTCGTCCTGATAAATTGGGGGATACAATTATTTCATTCCCGGTATTTGATGGTCTGAAAAAATGTTTTCCACATATTGAAATCTCGCTGCTGGCATCGCGAAGGAATCAGGCAATTGTAGATAATGATCCTCGCTTCCGGAATATATTTATATACAGCAAGAATTTATTTAAAGATATTGGGCAGATAATGAAGATTCGCAGGGAGAAATATGACTGCGTGATCGATATGGTCTGCGATGATTCTGTCACAGCTCTTTTTCTGACCCAGCTTTGTGCACCGGGAAAACCGCGCGTAGGAGTAGGCAAGGTAAAATTCAGGGAATATTATGATTTTAACTATGATCCTCAGTGGGGAAAGCAGGGGCATATTATTGACAACACGCTCAAATTGCTCGAGGCGTTCGGCATTGATAGTCGGAAAATATCGGGGTATGCCACTCCATATATAGATCCGGAATCTGATTCCGTCGGAACGGAATTTATCCAGTCCGTGTATGGGCGTGAGCATAACCTTGTCAGGATTGGCTATAATCTTTCGGCAGGAAATGAAACCCGTTATTGGCCGGAAAATAATACGGTTGAATTGCTGAACAAGATCATAAGCCATGACATACCCAACCGCGTCATACTTCTCACAACGCCTGAAGATCACAGCAAAGGGCGGCGCCTTGCGGAAAATCTGGACGGCTCGGTCATTCCGCTCCCTCGCGGTTTGAATATTATTGAAATCTCTGCGATAATCAAACATCTTGATTTACTCATTTCTCCCGACACATCACTTGTACATATCGCTCGTTTATTTAGAGTGCCGGTAATAGGTCTATATACCAAGCATCGCCGAAACTTCCTCCACTGGCATCCCTATGACCAATCCAGCGGAGTTGTCATTTCCAATAATGATCTCAATATTCATGATATTACGGTTGAGCAAGTATGGGAGGCATTCCTGGAAAGTATGAAGAATATGGAGGCGGCGAAAAGAGCATGAGCATTTCTGTGGTGATCATCGCCTTCAATGAAGAAAACAATCTTCCACGCTGTCTGAACTCGGTGGTTTGGGCAGATGAAATCATTGTAGTCGATTCCGGGTCCACTGATAAGACAAGAGAGATTTCTGAGAATGCTCATGCGAAAGTATTTGATATTGTATGGCAAGGGTTCGGCCATGCCAAAAGTTTCGGAGTCAATCAGGCCAAAGGTAAGTGGATTTTGTCAATTGATGCCGACGAGGAAATTTCGCCTCAATTAGCGGAGGAAATACAATCAGTCACAAAAAATCCCCCTCAGTGCGACGGACATTTTATATCTCGAAAGACCATGTTCCTGGGCCGATGGATTTATCATTGCGGATGGCGCCCGGATCTGAATTTGCGGCTCTTTGTCAAAGGGAAAGGGCAATTTGATGATTCCATAGTGCATGAAACGGTTATTCTGAAAGGGAAGACAGGAATTCTGAAAGGAGAGTTGCTTCATTATAGCTATCCGGATATCGATGTCTATTTAAAGAAACTCGCTCTGTACACACTGCTTGGCGCAAAGAAGGCCTATCTAAGCGGAAAGAGAGCCACAATCTTCGATTTAACATTGAGGCCGGTTCTGGCATTTGTTAAGTTTTATTTTGTGAAGCAGGGATTTCGTGACGGTTGGCGGGGGCTTCTTATTTCGGCGCTGTCATCTATGGCGGCGCTTATAAAATATGCCAGATTGAAAAGACTTCAAGAGCAGGGAAAAGCCGATAAAGAAATATATTGAGAAATATTCGATATGGACAGCCATGGAAATATATTAAGCGGAGCTGAGTGCATTCCGGACGGTCGAGTCCGGTTGGAGCGAATCGGATGAATTTAGCTGAGTTCATTATAAATACCGAATCGTTCAACGCTAATATTAATATTCCGTTGATTCGTCGGGCTTATGAATTCTCCAGTAATGCCCACGCCGGTCAGTTGAGGGAATCAGGCGAGCCTTACGTAGAGCACTGTCTTCATGTGGCCCTGATTCTGGCCGAGCTTCATCTTGACTCCACCACCATTGCCGCCGGTTTGCTACATGATGCGGTTGAGGATACACAAATCAAGTTAGAAAAAGTCAAGCAGGAATTCGGCGAGGAAATCGCCGCGCTGGTTGACGCGGTCACCAAACTGGGGGCGGTAAAATTTAAGTCCGAAGCCGAACGGCAGGTGGAATATTTCCGCAAGATGCTTCTTTCAATGGCGAAAGACACCCGGGTAATTTTGATTAAATTCGCCGACCGACTCCACAATATGAGGACACTGGAGCATCTTGACCCGGAGAAACGAAAAAGAATCGCCTCCGAAACCCGCGAGGTGTATGCGCCGCTGGCGCATCGTTTCGGAATCGCCAAAGTTAAGGCCGAATTAGAGGATCTGTCGCTGAAATTTCTTCAACCGGATATTTATTATGATCTTGTAAAGAAAGTCGAGCTTTCCAGGGAAGAACGTCAGGAATACATTTCTCAGGTGGTTGAGCCGCTCAAAAAGGCTGTGGGTGAGGGAGGCATAAAAGCTGAAGTTTATGGCAGAGCAAAGCACATCGATTCCATCTACCGAAAAATTAAGGACAGAAATGTTCCTTTTGACGAAATCGCCGACCTTATGGCGATCAGGATCATTGTCCGCAGTAAGAAGGATTGCTATCACGCCCTCGGAATAGTTCATGAATTATGGAAGCCGGTCACCAGAAAATTCCATGATTATATCGCCAATCCAAAATCCAATAACTATCAATCGCTTCACACGGCGATTTTCGGCCCCGCCGGCCGTATCGTCGAGATACAGATTCGCACCCATCAAATGCACCATGTGGCCGAAAATGGAATCGCCGCGCACTGGCTTTATAAAGAAGGGCGGCATCAATTGGATAAGGCCGATCAGCAGATGCTCTGGCTCAGGGACGTTCTCGATTGGCAAAAGGATATGACCAACCCTTCCGAATTCATGGAGTATCTCAAATTTGATCTCTTTGCCGAGGATATTTATGTATATACTCCGGGCGGAGAAATAAAGCACCTTCCGGCGGGCGCAACGCCTCTTGATTTTGCCTATGCCATACATACTGAAGTCGGACTGCACTGCAATGGCGCCAAAATCAATGGACGAATCAGTCCTCTCAATACGCGGCTTCAATCGGGCGACGAAGTGGAGATCATGACCAGCCCTCATCGCCATCCGACCCATGATTGGCTGAATATCGCCACCACTGCAGGGGCGCGAACCAGGATTCGCCGATGGTTGAATCAAGCCGGCTATGAACAAGCGGTGACGCTGGGGAGGGAATTATTAGAGAGGGAATTGAAGAAGAGACGACATGGATTTCCCGATGACAGCGAATTGCTTGAAATTGCCCAGGGGCTTTCTCAGAGTTCGATAGAGAATCTATTCTATTCCATCGGAAACGGCTCCCTCTCAACCGTTCATGTGGTGCAAAAAATAATCCCTGAAGAAGAAGTCCCCGAAAAGGATTCTGTCATCGAAAAGGTCTTGGAGAAATTCCGTTTTGAAAGGGGAATAAAAATAGACGGGATGGGAAATATGATGTTTCGTTTCGCCGGTTGCTGTCAACCGATTCCAGGCGAGGAAGTCATAGGGTATATCACCCGAGGGCGGGGCGTTACCATCCATCGAATGGATTGCCCGGCCGCTCAGGAATTGATTAAACAGCCGGAAAGAACGATTCCGGTCTCATGGGATGTTTCCAAGGATCAGACCTTTGTTGTCCGGCTTGAAGTAAATGTCTCGCCCCGGAAAAATATTCTTGCCGAGATTACCGAATCGATTGCCGATAGCAATACTAATGTAAAGGGGGCGGATATTAACCTGACCGACGCCAGCTCCACGGGATTTTTAATCGTTGAGGTAAACAACCTGAGTCAATTGGAACGGGCGCTGAGCAAAATACGAAAGGTCAAAGGGGTTATTTCGGTGCGGCGGGCCCTGGGAGGAGAGCATCCTGCCGAATGATTCCATTCAATAAGAATATTTCCTTCGTTACCTCTATTGTAATATTTCTGATCTTCACCTTTGTCTTTTGGGCATACTCCATTGATGATGCCTTTGTTACTTTCCGATATGCCGAAAATCTTGTTAATGGGCATGGCCTGGTCTTCAATCCCGGGGATAAGCCGGTGGAGGGGTATTCCAATTTTCTATGGCTGTTGATATTGTCTCTGCTCTATGCGGTCGGCCTTTCCACCTATCTCTCGGCAAAAATCCTTGGGATGGCTTTCTTTCTATTGTCCGCTATTATCTGGTTTTATTATTTGAGAAACAGTCAGCAGGGAAACTTGTGGGCGGCGCCAATCCTATTTTTAATCAGCCCGATAACAGCTTTTTGGGCGGTCAGTGGGCTTGAGTTGGGGCTACATTCATTTCTTCTGGCGGGCGCAACCATATCGCTTCTAAGAAAATCATCATGGTCTTCAGCTTTCTTGGCCCTGATTGTTCTAAGCCGTCCGGAGGGGTTCATGGTCGCTTTTTCATCTATCTTGCTCATCTGGATTTTGGATCGTAAATCAGGACAAGTGGACAAGAAATATATAGGTCTAAATCTTGCCGCCGTGGTATTCTTTACGATATTTCTTTTTGCCTTCAGAATGTCTGAATTTGGATACCCTTTGCCCAACACGTATTATATGAAATCCAAGATTACTCTTGATGCCTTTATAGAGTTGGGGAGACAACTTCTGTATTTTCTTCCTCTGACAACTCTTTTTGCGCTACGGGGGGTGAAGCTTTTCAGTCATCATCGAGATTTGCGCCTTATAGAACTGTGTGCGGGATTATTCGTTCTTCAGGCGGCTATAAGTGTTAACACTTTGTCGGTGATGAATTTTCATTTCCGCTATCTTATTGCTTTCCTGCCATTGTTTCTTATTGTGGCCATTGAAGGGCTATCGCTACTGTCAACTCCAAAATATCGGGCAATTGCAGGCTTGCTGATTGTCTTATCGGTTCTGTCGCCGGGAACCTCGGTTTGGGGCACGGTGCAACGAGAAAAAGAAATAATAGCGGCTCAGAAAAATTTCATAGACTGGGCCGAACCATTGCCTGAGAACACCCGATTTTCCATTACGGATAGCGGTCGAATACCTTATTATACCGGCAAACGCTTTTATGATATCTGGGGATTGACCTCATCCGAAATCGCCCATAAAGGCTTCAATCCGCTGGTGGAATATATTCGATTCCCTGACTATTTTGTGTTGGTGGGGTACTTGAACAAAAATATCGTGTCGCTTGAGTATGGAACCGAACGGCTGATCTATCAGAATCGTGGATTCAGGCAGGCCTACCCCCTTGCCGGTGTGGCGCGGCCTCGCGGCAGAAACAGCTTCACCGCCGGATATTATTATCTGATTTTTAGCAAGGATCAGCGGGCGGTGGATTCTCTGCTAAGTACTCCGGTCACAGAATAGATTTGGCATCGCGAATTTTATTCATATATTGTATGTTAAAGTATGTTTGATTAGACTTTAGTGAAGGATTCTATGAGCCAAAATATTTGTCCCAAGTGTGGAGGCAAGATAGAAGCAAGAGATGGCTTTTGCCCGGCCTGCGGAAATGAAATCTCGCAGAATGAAACTTTGAAAAAGCGGAACAACCTGAGCGATGTTGCCATTATTCTGGGAGCGCTGACGGTTCTTTTTGTTGGGTACTTATTACTATCCAAATCGCCCGAACTGCCCAAACCGCCTCAAGACGCCAATGCCGAAAAGGATTTTAAGCATCCTGCAATTTCGGGAATGCCGGCCGGCACGGAAGCCGAATATGATCGGATAATTGCGGGCCTTCCTGCGAGTCACGATAGCTTAGTGCAATTGGGGAATCATTTCATGGATAATCAGGTTTTTCCCCTGGCGATAGAATGCTATCAGCGCGCGATTAAGCTCGATCCCGCCAATCCTGATGTTATCACCGACCTCGGAGCCAGTTACCATGCCATGGGGCAGGTTGAAAAGGCAATAGCGATGTTTGAGAAGGCGATCGCCTTGAAACCGGATCATCCAATCGCCCTTTTTAATCTGGGAATATCCTACCGAGGACAAAATAATTTGGAGAAGGCAAATTATTATTGGAAGAAATATCTTGAGGTTGCGCCGGATTCTCCTCTGGCCGATACGGTGAAAAAATATCTGGCTGAGCAAAGCGCCAAATAGAGATGATATTTTCGAGAACTATAGTATTTGTCAAATTCCTTTTGATACAATAAATTCAAATTTGTGTTTAGCCGTAAGGAATTTCCAAAAATCCCCGGGCTCGCGGAGCTTCTTGATTTTGTTTATCCCCCTTTTTGCCTTGTATGCGATGGTGAAATTTCAATTTCTGATCAATTAATCTGCGGCAATTGCTGGAAGAAAGCATCAGGTAATGCGTTTATTTTCTGTATCAACTGCAGAAAGGTTTTGATTGAAAATTTCCAATGCCCCGATTGTCGGGATGACAGTCATTTTCCGGTATTGTGCATGGGTCATTATATTCCGCCATTAGCAGATATTATTCACCACTTTAAGTACCATGGTTACAGCAAACTGGGCCAAAATTTGGCCGATAATCTTCTGGGCGGCTATGCAGAACATCTGAAAAACGCCAAAATAGATTATATAATTCCAATTCCCCTCGATAGTTACCGCGAAAAGGGGCGTGGTTTTAATCAGGCGGCTGTTTTATCCGATATTATAAGTGAAAAGGTTGATCTTCCGGTTTTAAGCGAGGCTTTGAGAAAAATCAGACGAACGAAAGACCAAACCAGATTAGATATCCTGCAGAGGGAAGAAAATATGAAAGGAGCGTTCAGAGCGGAAAGTGAGTTGATTGCCGGAAAGAGGATATTACTTATAGATGATGTTATTACTACCGGAGCCACTCTGCGGGAAGCCGCCGCGGCAATTTGCGCTGCGGGCGGAGATGTTGTCGCCGCTCTTGCCATAGCCTCCGCTTGAATTCTGAAAATAGCAAAATTATGCCGGAAACATTGAGCCAAAGCGGGACGATAAGTGATTTCCTCCAGCATGAAGAGCTGGATCGCGGGCTTTCGCTGAATACAATTGAAGCCTACCATCGAGACATTTTGGAGTTTGCGACTCTAATGAAGCTCTCGTCTGATTATTCCATCTCCCACAGGCATGTGAATGACTATCTATCCCGACTGAACACGCTGAACCGAAAGCCGACTTCCATAGCCCGCAAGATTTCCGCTCTAAGAAATTTCTATAAATATCTTGTTGAAAAAGAACTGGTCGCCGAGAATCCGTTTGAATATGCCCGTGTCCCCCGGATATCGAGATATCATCCCGATTACCTGACCATAGATGAAGTCAAAAGCATCCTGGCGAAACCCAACTTAAAGGATAAGAGGGGAATTCGCGATACTGCCATGCTGGAGCTTCTATACGGCGCCGGACTGAGAATTTCCGAATTGATAAATCTAAAATTATCCGCTGTATATGATGAAATCGGATTTATTAAAATTATCGGAAAAGGAAATAAAGAACGACTGGCGCCGTACGGTCGATATGCGCGGCAGGCGATCGAAAAATATCTGGTAGAGGTGAGGGAGAAAATTAAGAGCGTGGCTCAGAGCGATATACTTTTTCTATCAAATAGAAATCGGAAATTCTCGCGCGTCGGGGCCTGGAAAATAGTTACAAAATATGCCCTGCTGGCGGGGATCAAAAAGAGAGTCACCCCTCATACGCTCCGCCACAGCTTTGCCACTCATCTTCTTGAAGGCGGAGCCGACCTTCGGACGGTACAAGAGCTTCTCGGCCATTCCAGCATTACGACCACCCAAATATACACGCAGGTCGATAAGGACTATCTCCTTTCCGTTCATCGTGAATGTCATCCGCGTGAAAAAAAGTTTGGCAGGCAGGGGAGCTGATTATGTTCCATTGCGCCTGCCGTCAGGAAGAGGTCGATGTGGTTTTCTTCCTGTCAAAGATGCTCGAAAAGGAGAAAATCTCTTTTCATTATTTCAGGACTATCGAGGAACTTCTGATCTTAAGCCAACGTTATCAACTTGACCTCGTCATCATCGCCGGAAAAGGAGAATTCCTGAAGGAAATCGAAATGGTGCGCCTGATGAAAGAGCATATCTTTCTGGCCATTATACCCACCGTGCTGTATCATCCCGACCCGCTTCAGACCACCCTTATGGCCGCCTATGAAAATGGAGCTGATACTTTTCTCCATGGCGAATGGAAAGAAAAACTTTTTGAAGCCCAGCTGAAAATGGTGGCGGCGCGAAGCCACCGCGATATTTCAGTCAACCCCTCCACCTGGCTCCCCGGCCCGACTCTGATTGAAAAAGAAATTGATCGCCTGCTCAAGCTTGGGGCGGATTTTGGCGTCTGTTATGCCGATATCGACGATTTCAAAGGTTACAATGATTATTACGGATATTACTATGGCGACAGGGCTATCCGGCTTACGGCGCGAATAATTAGAGATGTGGTTTTTGACCTCTGCCATGAGGGGTTTGTCGGCCATATCGGCGGTGATGACTTTATATTTATCGTGCCAACAGCGCTGGTGAGCCAGGCCTGCGAAAATGTGATAAAGACCTTCGACACACTTATGCCATATCGATACGCCGATGAGGACCGCCTGCGAGGTACTATCCAGACCAGAAACCGCAAAGGCGAGCTCGAGACATTCACCTTTCTTACCCTATCCATAGCGGTTCTGATTAATCAGAGCGGCGTCTTTACTCACGTCGGCGAGATGTCACACATGCTGGCCGACCTGAAGAAATATTCCAAGTCCATCAAAGGGTCGAATTATGTAGTGGAACGCAGGAAGAAGTATTAGCAGGCATGTCAGATTTCCGCTCCGCCAAGCCCGGACTTGATGCCTGACTTGTAACCGTGATAGACCGAATCCTGCAACATCGTGATCTGCTATCTTTCCCCCATCTTTTCCAGCATCTCTCGGGCGGGTTGGAATTGCGGATTGATCCTCAATAATTTCTCGAGATAATATTTCGCCGAATCCGGCGGATAACCAAAAGCCTGATAGGTCAGAGCAAGGTTGAAGTATGCCTGAGGGAAAGTACTGTCGGCTGAGATACTCATCTCATAGAGCGGAATGGCTCGCGATGGTTGCCTTGTGGCATAATAGATATTTCCCCAATTGACATAATCATATGCGCTGGGTTTGCCGAATTGTTCTCCCTTCAAGAACATCTCTTCGGCGTTGGCGAATTCTTTCTTTCGTGCATAAAGAGCGCCAAGCTTGAAATATGGCTCCTTCGCAGTGGGGAAAGATTGCTTCGCTTGAAGATAATAAACCTCCGATTTGATATAATCATTCTGCGCCAGATAGATATCACCGAGATTAATATACGCCTGAATCATTTCCGGATTGATATTCAGAGCTTTTTTATAGTACAATTCCGCCTGAGCCAGATCATTTTGCGCTTCGAGCACAAGGCCTAAATTATTATATGCCTCAGCGAACTTGGAGTCAGCCTGAATTGCCCTATTGAAATTTGAAAACGCATCATTCAGCCGCCCAGTGCGGTATTGTATAAATCCAAGATTATTCAAGGTTGTCGCCGAATTTGGATTTTCTTCGAGCGCCGCCCTGTATTCCTGCTCGGCCAGTTGTAAATTCCCCTGCTGTTCATAAGCGAGCGCCTGATTGAAATGAGTCTGCGAAATATTCTGGAACCCGATATCGAAATATCTCCTGTTGCAAAATATCAGAAGAACGATAAATATTGAAAAATATATCAGCGCCTTGCGATAGTCTTTTCTCCGGAATAATTCCACGACTGCCAAAATGCCCAGAGCGGCGAAAATCAGCAGGAATGGAATAACCGGCAGGCGATGTCGGGCGGTCACCAGAAAAAAGATCACGGTCGGGATATATCCGATGACGAATATATAGTACAGCGTCAATTCTCTTCTTCGTTTCCATCCCTGGACGGCCCCAACAACCGCCAGTGGAAACAGCAAGCCAAAGGGGAAATAGATTAATTTATGCCAAAGCAGAGCTGAATAAAGAGAAGAGTAATTTCGGCTAAAATAAATATCCTGATTGTCGGAGTTTTCAAATCCTATAAGAAAATATATAAGCTTCCTGAATGTCAGTGAGATGAATTTGGCCGGATTATTCCAAATAAAGCCCAATGCTTTCCGGGTCCAGAATGAAGATTCCTCGCCTGCTGTCAGATTTTTCCCAGTCTCTCTTTCAGCCGCCTTTCTTGTGGCGGCGGTGAATTCATTCCAAGGCAGAGACTCGTCGAGCTTGACCTCCGGCATCAGCATAGTCAGCCCCTCGGCATCGGGATTATTCCCGATATAGAAATTCACTCCCCCCTGCGATGAGATCAAAATTGGCTCGCCGGCGACAATATAATTGCGTACGGTTACGGTTAGAATTGGAATCAGAATCCCTATAAGATATGTGGCTATTATTAGAAACGAACTTTTCTTATTTCCAGCAAATTGCGGACGGAAATAAATCCAGAGAAGAAATAATGGCGCTATCAACAAAATATTTGGTCGAGTAATAGCCGAAAGCCCCAGAATAGCCCCAGATATGAGCCAGGGGAGAGGCCTAATATCCTTTTCATATTGCAATAGAAGATAGAGCGCCAGTAAATTCAGAAAGATGAATAGGGACTCAATCATGAACATGGCATCATAGAAAATCATGGCGCCGTAGGCGGCAAAGGCAAGCGCGGCGACAATGCCGACTTTATGCGAAAAGGATTTGACGCCAAGCAAATAAATAAGCGCCGCTGATAGAGATGGAATAATCATCTGCAGAATTCGCGACCAGAGAATTGAAGTCCCGGTAATTTTCAGCAGAATCGCCAAAAAATACGGATAGAGCGGCCCACGAAAATAAGCCTCGCTTCCCCAGAAATTACCGGTGATGATGTCTTTGGCCCAGTTGAAATGCCACTGCTCGTCAACCATCGGAAAATAGAACGATGGATTCGAGCGGGACTGAATCAAATAGATCAGCCGGATTAAAAAGGCCGCCAGAAAAACCGCCAGCGGCCATTTATACTTTCTAAGAAAATCTATCATGCCTTAATATCAGGCCTTATTGTTATTAGTCTTGCCAATGTGATACATGAGATACATCAGCCCGAGGAACGGTATCATGGCAAACCAGTCAGCGCTGGCCAGGGGACCCATGAAAGAGGAATAGTCGATATACTTGTCGTATTCAAAACCGGCCAATAATGACAGGACGACGCCCATAATGGCGCCTCCGGCAATAAAACCGGATGAGAGCAAAACGCCGGGCGAGAACTCCGTCTCTGCCGCCGATGATTTCCTTCTCTTATCAACAATCGCCCGGACTATTCCTCCGGCCATAATCGGCGCCGAGCTGGATAGAGGAAGATAAAGTCCGACTGCAAATGGCAATGATGAAACCCCTACCAATTCCATAACCAAGGCCAGAAAAACGCCAATTAGTACCAGTCCCCACGGCAGTTTTTGGGTGAGAATGCCATCAATAATCAAACTGAAAAGCCGCGCCTTAGGAGAATCCAGCTTCGTCGTCGGCTTGCCATTATCATCGACTGCAACTGTTCCGGCAATTCCCGGGTCAACCAGATAGGCGATTTTATTACTATCGTCAACCAGATATTTACCGGTCATTACATTGCCGGTCTGCTCCTGAATATAATGAACACGGTAGTTCTTTCCGTTATGAGCCATCTGGGGAGCATCAGTCGGCATGCTGGCGACATAATCAGGGTACTGCCTTGATACAATTGTTGTATATGAATTGTTCAATGCAATTACGATCAGGCCAATAACCAAGGCGCTGGAAATAACGCCTATCGCAATCGAAATCTGCTGATATTTCGGCGTCGCTCCCACCAAAAATCCCGTCTTGAGGTCCTGACTGATAGTCCCGCCATTCGAGGCCGCAATACAAACAATGGCGGCCGTGCAAAGAGCCATCGCCCGGAATGATACTCCCGTCCAGCCTGCGGCAAGAAAAAGAAGACATGTTATAAGAAGTGTTGCAACGGTCATCCCGGAAATTGGGTTGGATGACGATCCTATTTCGCCGGTAATTCGGCTTGATACGGTGACAAAGAAAAACCCAAACAACACTATCAGGACCGCCGAAATAGCATTGATGTGGAGAATGGGGGAAAGCCAAATAGCCGCCACCAGACCAAGAGAACCAAAAACCACCACCCAGAGGGGAAGGTCCTGATCAGTACGGAGGGTCTTCTCTTTTGATTCCCCTCCCTTGCGCGATTCCAAGAAAGTACTGAAACCTCTTCGAAAAGCCGAAATAATTGTCGGGAAAGATTTAATCAGACTTATTATTCCGCCGGTCGCAACCGCCCCCGCGCCTATATACAAAATATATGCGTTACGGACATCGCTGGGGGTCATGTCTTTAATCAAAGTCGTGGCGGGAAACATGACTGTAGTGAGATTTTCGCCGAAAATTTTAATGGCCGGGATAAGAATCAAAAAGGCCAGCGTCCCTCCCGCCATCATATTAGCCGATACTTTAGGGCCAATTATATATCCGACTCCAAGTAATTCGGGGGAAATTTCCGCCGCCACCGATGCGCCTTTGAAGAATTTCAACAGCCGCGACGGTATCTCCTCCCAGAATCTAAATCCGGCATTGAAAAGCTTATAGATGGCGCCGATTCCAAACCCCATAAAGACAGTCTTGGCGGTCGTCCCGCCTTTTTCCCCGACAATAAGAACATCGGCACAGGCGGTCCCTTCAGGATAAGTTAGCTTGCCGTGCTCCTTAACTATAAGCCCCTGTCGCAGAGGTATCATCATTAAAACGCCAAGAAGACCGCCGAGCAGGGCCATGGTCAGAATAGGTAGCAATTGCATTTCCATGCCGAGCAGAAGAAAAACCGGCATAGTGGTCGCCACCCCAAAAGCGATCGATTCCCCAGCCGAGCCGGTTGTCTGGACGATGTTGTTTTCGAGAATGGTCGCTTTGCCGAATAGGCGGAAAAGGGTAATCGAAAGCACCGCTACCGGGATTGAGGCGCTGACAGTCATCCCCACTTTCAGCGCCAGATATACCGAGGATGCGGCGAAGACAATTCCCAATATCGCCCCCAAAGCTACCGCCCGAAAAGTAAATTCACGCGGATGCAGTTCCGGGGGGATATAAGGCTTGAAGTCCGAATGTGACATGTTGCCTTTCCTTCAGCTAAGGATTCAAATAAAATTGAGTCAATATATGTAAAATATTCCATTAGGCAATTGGATAAAATGCGGCTGGATTAATGAATAGGGGAAATAAGAAAAGGGCTTGACAATTTTCTTTTTCCCCCTATACTGCAGTATGTCAAGGAGACCTATAATTCCATTTTTTTTATCGGGCAAAAGGGAAATAGGGATATGGGGTCTATTGGAGAAATCGGGGATTTTCAGAGCACGCCCCAAAAAGTGTATTTGGCAGTATATGTCTAATTTTTCACATTTCTAAACTCATTCATGGGAGGTATTAAATGCTACTAAATGCCAATCGCTCTGTTAATTTGTATGTCATTGGACTATTCGCATTCGCCTTATTGATGGCTTTGCTTATTGCGACATGCGCGAA
>CAZCFT010000007.1:23784-44077 GCA_964498015.1 uncultured Ignavibacteriaceae bacterium | reverse complement strand
AGACTTACAATGTCGATTGTACTATCCAAAAAAATTCAAAAAACGAACCCATCTTTCGTAACTTATTGCAGAACTTATGATAAACTCTCATAAATTGGGTTCGTTTGATATCCGCCGATTTGTCAACTTGATTGGATTTAACAAGTTATGAAGATTTCTAACAAACCCACACCTCCAATGCCGATTCCATGCTTGCAAAATGTTCAAAGATCACCATTCAAGAACCGATCTGGGGACGAAAATGGTGGACGATAACAAAATAGAGAAGAATGACTTAGCCAGCGACCTCAAATATTATTGGACGAATCCGGAACTTTATTTATCAAAAATTGTTGAAATATCTATTGACATGAGAATTTATGCCGATATATTAACAGTATGTTAAAGGCTCTCCTTCATTAATTTGTCTCAAGGTTTGGATCTTTAAAATCAATCACTTATCGAGAAATTTAATTTGGAGACAAGACGCAATAGTGCGTAAGGAACCGTTTATCTTATCTTACGAGATCACCTTGAGAAAAGGGTCGTCAAAAAAGATAAACAATTTCGGAGTGTAGAATGAATATCTACGTAGGTAACCTGTCCAACGAGACGGCAGAAGAGGACATTCGCAAGGCTTTTGAAACCTTTGGCCAAGTGTCAACCGTCAACATTATCAAGGACAAATTCAGCGGCCAGCCGAGAGGATTCGGATTCGTGGAAATGAATTCCAAAGAAGAGGCCATGGCGGCGATAGCCGGCTTAAATGGCAAAGAACTCAATGGCAAGACGCTGAACGTCAATGAGGCTCGTCCTCGTACCGAAGGCGGCGGCGGTGGTCGCGGCGGTTTCGGTGGTGGCGGCGGACGCAGCGGATTTGGCGGCGGCGGAAGTCGCGGCGGCGGAAGTCGTGGCGGCGGCCGCAGGTTCTAAGTTGGACCTACGAGATGACCCCGATGTAATCTGAAGGGTCATGAACGTCAAAGGGGATTGGATAATACCGATCCCCTTTTTGATTTGCTCTGGGTAAACTGGCCAATAAGCGGCAGGCCGCAAGAGTCCCAATGACAGGAGCCCGCACCGGCATCTGCTCTACGAATTTCGGAAATTCCAAAGTCGATATTTTCGATATAACTTATTTGATAAATTTCCTCAGATAGGCACGGCGCGGCGCCGAATTGCCCGTAGGGGAAGCGCGCAGAAATCTATTGGTTCATCCCCAAGTCAATCCCCTGTAGTGAATTGACTTGGGAATGCCACGCGGGCCGTGGGCGGACTGGAGCCGCTTAATTGTCGAAACCCCTCCACGGGCGGGCAGGCACAAGGGGTTTCAACCTACAAAATTGAATAGATTAGGCCCGTATGGATTCCTGGTGCGAATTAGAATTAATCATTTCCTGCAATTTTTGCTTCTCGAGGAATATTTTCTCCAGGGAAAAGTATAATTCGGCGAGTTTATTATTGGCTTCGGTTAAGATTTCGAGTATGTCGCCAATATCGAGCTCAAGATATTCAGCCAGTTTGATCGATTCGAGAATTGATTCTTTTCTGATGCGATTGGCGTCGGCGCTTTCAAGTTTCAGCCTTCGGCAGGCGGTCTGAATAAATTCTATATTCTGTTCAATGTCCGGGAAATAATCATCGAATGGCCCCATCGTCAGTCTGTCCGCAAGGGCGACAATATCGACTAATTTTGAATCATTCATGAGTACCGAATCGGTATCGAGAGAATGGTGATTCAGCGCCACATCGGCGAATGAAGCAGGCAGTTTCCAGCTATTCATCATCTCGGAGCCGATTTCAGTGTGATTCAGGCCGAATTTGTCTATTTCCGCCTGAATAATCCCCTTCCGGTCAGATTTCATTTTTTGATACAAGTCGAGATAGGCATCTTTATAATATAACAGCATGATGATTATTCCGATGTCATGCATGATACCGGCCACAAAAGCTTCTTCCGGCTCAGGATAATGAATGGCTTCAGCAATGCTCCTGGCGCTGGCGGCGGTTTCTATTAAATGGCGCCAGATTCGCTTGATATTGCTCTTCTGGCACAGCTCGTTGTCGGCAATCAAACTGAAGACTGAACTGCTAAGGGTTAGGACCTTGATGCTATTTAGACCCATTACGACTACAGCTTCAGAAACTTTGGTCACTTTCCGCCGGCGTCCCGCATGGACCGAATTGACCATCCGCAAGACGCGGGTGGTGAGAGAGATATCACGAGATATTACATCAGCGATATCATCGGCGCCGGAATTAGGATTATTTATGACCTTTAGAACCGCGGCAAGTGTTTGGGGCAAACTACCGATTTGCGAAATGCCGGAAATTATATCTTTGGGGCAAGGATTTGCCATCAGGATTCCCTCCATTCTAAGCTCAAATTAGATATACCGAATAATTATGGTATCGGAATGGATTGGAATATCATTAGAAAAAATAGTAATTTTTTACTGGGTAAGTGCAGATAAATAATCCTCTTTTAGTGTGGTGTTGAAAACACTCTTGTATCGCAAATGAGTATAGCTCGCCACGGCGAGTTGACGCCGCTCAAAAAGCTGTTGGATCATCCCCAAGTCAATCCCCTGTAGTGAATTGACTTGGGAATGCCACGCGGGCAGAAGAAGTGTCGAAACCGCCCGTCAAAAGTCGGACTCGGAACGCCGACCTACGGCCTGCACTTTTTCAATAAGGCCTTAAGGGGGGAATATTGGGGAATTAGCCGACTATTTTCAGTCTGGCATATTTGGCGAGGATTTTTTTTAGGCCGAGACCTGTGAAATATATATCAAGACGAAGCGATTCCCCTACCCCTTCAACCTTGATTATTTTCCCGCGTCCGAACGATGAATGCTGAACAATCCGTCCAACTTTCATTATCTCATCTTCCTCATATTCATATCTAATTTCCTTCGAGGATGATTTGTCCGAATGGCGAAAAGAATTCATTGGTTGAGTCTCCTTTCCGTCAAAAGCCGGATTTTTCAAATGGTCGAGAATGTTGTCTTGGCGCAGGTCCGCTACTTCAACCAAAGCGGGGGGCAATTCTTTAAGGAAACGGGACGGATATGATTCATACTGACCGAAACGCTCTCTGGTTTCGGCCATAGAAAGATAGAGGCGCTTTTTTGCCCGGGTAGCCCCGACATAGAAAAGCCGCCGTTCTTCTTCTAATTCATCAGGATTTTCAATGGCGCGCCTCAACGGAAAGAGACCATCTTCCAAACCGACCAAATAGACGGAATCATATTCCAACCCCTTGGCCGAATGGAGGGTCATAAGGGTTAATTTGTCTTCAATCTCTTTGTACTCATCAAGGTCGGTATAGAGAGAAATCTCTTGGAGGAAATTTTCCAAGGTTGGTTCGGGATTTTCTGATGAAAATTCTTTTGCGGCGGCGATAAATTCCTCGATATTTTCAACGCGGTTTTGGCCGGTCAAGGGGTCTTCCTCTATCAAAGATTCAATTAGATGAAGTTGATCAACAAGCTCTTGGGAAAGGGAGGCAATGTCCATACTTGCTTTTTTCTCCCTAAATATCTCCAGTAACGTCATGAATTGCTTGAGAAGCATTTTTGGGCGGGCGCCAATATCTTCATAGGTTTCGATTTCGAGACAGACATCATAGACAGATTTGCCCAATTGTCGCGCCAAATCCATAAGTCGGTCGAGGGTGCGTTCCCCCAAACCCCGCTTGGGGTAATTAATAATTCTTTGAAAGGAAATATCATCTTTTGGATTGGCCAGAAGTTTCAGATACCCCAGCAGGTCTTTTATCTCTTTTCGTTGATAGAAAGAAATGCCGCCGATAATCTGATAAGGCATATTTTGTCGGCGTAAGATTTCTTCGAAAGCGCGCGACTGAGCATTGGTACGGTATAGAATAACGGACTCTTTCAAACTGCATCGGGGGAGATTTTTCTGGATTTCTCCAATGACAGAGGTAGCTTCCTCAAGAGCGGAGGCCGTTAAGAAAAGTTTCAACTGTTCGCCGCTTTTGGTTTCTGTCCAGAGAGTTTTCCCTTTGCGGTTGATATTATTGGCGATCACGGCCGAAGCGGCGGTGAGGATTACCTCGGTGGAGCGATAATTTTGCTCCAATTTGATTATTTTTGCCCCGGGAAAATCCTTTTCAAAATTGAGGATATTGGAAATATCAGCTCCTCGCCAGCCATAAATTGATTGGTCTTCATCGCCAACCACGCAGATATTTTTCTGCGGCCCGACAAGCAATCGCAGTAACTTGTACTGGGTATGATTCGTATCTTGGTATTCGTCAACCAAAATGTATTTGAATCTTTGTTGATATTTGGTTCGGATATCATCCCGCCCGGCCAGAATCTGAACTGTTTTCAAAATCAGGTCATCGAAATCCATCGCCCGACATTCGAAAAGCCGTTTTTCATAAAGCGAATAGACTTCGGCGGTTCTTATCTCGAAATATCCGGATGCTTTCTTGGCGTGTTCGGCGGCATCTTCCATTTTGTTTTTGAATGACGAGATTTTGTGGCGGAGCGAAGTGGGAGTGAACTGGGTACGGGCCAAACCAAGCTGATCCACGCAGTTTCGTATCATGGCTATGGCGTCGTCTTCGTCGAAAATAGTGAAATTTGAGGGGAATCCGATAGTTTCAGCTTCTTTGCGTAAGAATCGAGCGCAGAATGAGTGAAAGGTGGAAATCATCAGTGAATAAATATCTTGTCCCAAAAGCATGGCGATCCGTTCCTTCATCTCGTTGGAGGCTTTGTTGGTAAAAGTAACGGCGAGTATGTTAAAAGGGTCGGCGAGTCTTTTACCCAGGATATAGGCCACCCGGCTGGTTAGGACGCGAGTCTTTCCTGAGCCGGCTCCTGCGATAATCAAAAGAGGTCCCTCGGTGCAGGTGACCGCCTCACGCTGGGCCGGATTTAATTTCTGTAAGATGTAATCCATATCCATGCCATAAAAGAGAACTGAATATAGCGATAACATTTCTTTTGGCAAGGGCGAATAAGAGGGCGGGATAGTCAAAGTGTCAGGAAGGGGGGAGGCTGTCCCGCAAGTACGGATTTTGTTGCGCCGGTTCTTGAGACCACAATTTTATTGGGGGCGTGTGAACCGGCGCCTATTGCGGCCCAAGGAATTGCCGTCGCAGGGTCACATCCGGCAGCTGCCGGACAAGACCCAGTGCGTCGGGAGCCGGAGCATGATGGTCGAAACTTTTCAACTTATGGAACAGCCTCTGAGAACCCGCCGCTCACAGTATTCGCGGGAGAGCCTCGGGATTCGCCGATGGCGAGCCACCGACATTATAAAAATTCCCACCGCAAGCGGTGGGGCACCAAGGCCAAGCCAGAAGACAGCAACTGACTGGCGCTTACAAAGCTGTTATTTGGTCACGAGGCCTGATCCGGCTACTGCCGGAGCATGGCGGCCGAAACTTTTCAACTTATGAGACAGACTCCAAGTCCAGTATGACAATTTCGGGGAGTTGTCCGTCAGGAGCCGGACTTATTAGAATGACTTGATCGCTTCCTCCACGGTGTCGAAGGTCTGGAAAATCGTTATCAGGCGGGTAATTGTCAGGAGAGTCTGGATATTAGTCACACAAGCCAGCCTTAATTCCCCTTTATTGTTTTTCATAGTAGTCAGGGCGGAAATCAACATCCCCAGCCCGATTGAACTCATCCATTCGACTTTTGCGAGATCAATTATTATTTTCTTTTTGCCGCCGTTGACCAATTCATGAAGTTTGCCATGGAAGATGGTGGCATCCGGGCCTCCCATAACTTTACCCTCAAGATGCATAATGGCAATATCGCCTCTGATTTCATCGGTGATTTTCATTGTATATCTCCTGCAAAAACAATTTTCATTTATTCAGCCGGCCTAATAATACGTTCAGCTTCTACCCATCCGTCGGTCAAGAGCCGGATTGTAGAATTGTGCTGATTTTACATAATTATACCAAAAAAATCAAGGGTAAAGTTGAAATGGGGGATATGGGGAATGTTGAAAAACCGATCTTGTCCGGTATGAGGCCGGGTTTGCAATCCGTCAAAAGCCGGGTTTACAACTATGGCATGGTGGCGTATTCGTGTTCGGCAGTGGCCGGATCAGGTTCGTCAAAAGCCCGTCAAGGGCCGGGCCACTGACTGGCCGAATCAGGCCTTATGACTGACCTTGTCACTGACAAAAGCCGGATTTACCAATTATGGGACTTTTTCAACAAGCCCTAAAACACCGACACTGCCACTCCAACCCGCCCTTCCGTCCGCCTTTTTATTTTCATCATACCGTCCCTGTCGATTTTCACCAACCTTCTGTCCGCCGACGGGCGGTCAAGTGAATATATGTGGCATTCAAGCGGCCGGATTTCTCCAATCTTTTTTATCCATTTATCAATCGAATAATCATTGTAATTCCCAATTTTCCCCCCGGCGAAAAGAGACTGTATGATAATATCATCAAGCTTTTTCAACCCATTAACAATCATATCAAGCGCAATATCCTTATGGGGCCTGTTAAATCGATTAAAAGTCTCATCATCGCCGCAATCGAGTTTCATGAACCGGCAATCCAGATTCGCCAATCCCCGCCGGACCTCATTTTTATGAACAAGCGCCGAATTGGAAAGTATCGCCAGCTTGATTTCCGGATTGACTTTATTTTTCAGTCCCTTAAGTTCTTCCACAATTATTTCAAAATCTGGATGCAAAGTTGGCTCCCCATTGCCGGAAAAAGTGATATATGAAATTGATGGATACTCTTCCAGCGCCGAACGAGCCGCCGCAACAACTTCAGCAACTTTGGGCATATCTTGACCATCAGTAGATACTATATGCCCTCTTGCGCCGGTAAATCCATACTGGCAGTAGGCGCAGTTAAATGGGCAGGCCTTGTAAGTATGCGAAAGCAGATTCACTCCGAGCGAAGATCCCAGCCGTCTCGAATTAACTGGGCCATAGATAATGGACTTTTTCAGTTTGAGCGGTTCCGATGACATATATCTCGAAGATTTCATTTCATTAATTGTTCTTCAAGACTTAATTTAGGCAAATTGGCTCTGAAGTCAATTTGAGTACTTGAAAAATGAACGCAAATAAAGAGCAATTCGGATTAAAGCCTTTTCCACGAATATTTCTGATTTTTTTGGCGGTTGACTGGCCGTTGTTTATGAGAAGGCCGATGATTGTCGCCTTGGCCGAGTCCGCCATGAAATTCGGTGTCACCATTGTAGCTGTCAATCGACCCCTATGCCCCCTATCGACCTTTTTGAGAAAGCCTCATCGTCGAAAAGAACTATTCAGCAAGCCGCATTTGGAGAAACTAACCGACAACCTCTATCTTTTTTCTCCGAAATATTTCATCCACGACTTTGTGGCCAATCGAATAAGAATATTGGAATTGTTAAACAGGTTGGCTCTCAAGAGATCATACAGATATCTCACTGATCAAATCAATATTGATGAACCTAATCCTTTGACTTGGTACTACTATCCTCAGCAAGCTTATGTAACGAAGCTTTTTCCTGACAGCTTCTCTATTTACGAAATATATGATAATCTGACAGATCTTCAGGGCCACGAAGATAAATATATGACTCGCCTCGAAAAGAAATATCGTAAGCAAGTCAATTTGGCGTTGACTACATCACAGGATATCCATAATAGATATGGCGTCAATTACCCAAATTCCATCATCTTCGGTAATGGCATCTCCAGAGAGATATTTCAGAAACTATCGGATGAAAATCTAACGCCGTCGTCTGATATACTTAAAATAAAATCACCCCGTATTGGATATGCCGGTATGGTTTCCGAGCGGCTCGATTGGAAATTAATATCTCAATTAGCAAAAGCGAAGCCGGAATGGAGCTTCATCTTTGCCGGCAAGATCAATGACAAAAGGCTAAGGGCGATTCAAGAAGATTATCCGAACATTCATTTCACCGGAACATACATCCATTCTCAGGTCCCATCTATTTTGAAAGCGTTTGATATCGGCATATTGCCGTATCAAGACAATGAATTCTTCTGGCATTTTCGACCTTTGAAATTTTTTGAATACGCCGCCGCAGGTTTGCCGACTGTCACAGCTCGAAGCGACCAACTGAAAGAATTTTCCGCCGATTTTGTGAAGGTTATTCCAAGTCAAGCCGAAAAATGGATTGAAGCGATAAATACTCAGCTCAAGGCCGACAGGGTGACAGCAAGAAAAATGGGGACCGAAATTGCCTCCCGATTCATCTGGGAAGATATGACCAATGACCTCTTGGAGAAGATTCGCTGTTTTCTATAACAGAAATGTTACCCTCTCTATATCACTTCTATGAATGAAGAGAATTACGAAAAACAGGAAGAACTTCCTCAGAACTCATCAGAGACGCCGGAGACTCAGCCTCCCCGGGAGCCGGCCAAAGATATTTTTCGCAAAAGCCGCCTCTCATATTTCACCCTTTTTCTTCTCCTGATTCTTTGGCCGGTCAGCTCCATAGTCTTTGTCGGCAACCCGGCCGAATCTCTAAAATTGCTTTCAGTTTCTCTTATCTACCTCGTCTATCTGCCAACAATGGTCATTCAGTGGCTTATTTTCGTTTTGATCTACCTGACCACCTATCGCGAGCAAACCGGCCTTGCCGACATCGGGTTTCGCAAAATTCGCTTAATCGACTTTTTCTGGGCGATCGCCTTCTTGCTTTTTTCAAATCTGGCATTGTCCCTGTTTGCACTACTGCTGAAGACTATAAATCTGGAAATTCCCGGTGAAGTGGAGCTGATATTGCCCAAAACCATGACAGAAAGAATTCTCTGGGTGTTTTTGTCAATCACGGCCGGAGTTTGTGAGGAATCAGCGTTCCGCGGGTATCTAATTACGCGAATAAAAATATTTGGTAAAACCAAAAATTGGATCGTTCCGGTGATTATCGCTTCATTTGCCTTTGGCTCCGGGCATGCCTATCAGGGGCTCGGTGGATTTATTTTGATTTCCATCTATGGCGCTATGTTTGCGCTATTATTTCTTCGCACCAAAACTCTGTGGCCCTGCATCATCGCCCATTTTTTTCAAGATTTCTCAGCCCTTTTCTTCCCCTATCAGAGATGATGGAAGATTCGCCGGTGGGGGACCACCCTTATATAGAAAATTTATCAAATAAGTTATGTCCAGAGCATTGATTAGGCCATCGGAATTGGCGTCGCCTTCAACGAAATAGGCAGGAGACGCTCCCCCTTTATAGAGAAAATTAATGAGATATGTTATATCCAGAGCATTTATGACGCCATTATTATTGGCATCGCCCCTTATAACCGGCGTTATCTCAAGATGCCCTTGCTTTATATCCGGCTGATATGTCACATAATCGGCATTATAATAAAGCGTCTGCGTATATGCGGTTGTCGTATCTAATATATTTGTTCCGCCTCCACTCGAATATTGAAAATAGATATTGATGATTCTCCCATATCCCGGCGGCAAATCAGGATTCTCGGCAAAAATTTGGGGAGTAAAAACAAATGACATTTTAGTTGCGCCCTGATAAGTCACCGATACTCTTTCGAAATATTGAGTGCGGCAGGAATCAGTGTCAAAATTCAGATAAGCTAAAGCGACCGGCCCGCCGAATGTAATAGGCAGGATAAAATTATGCAAAGGATGGCAATTTTTCAGATAAATAGGAACTTTGATGATATCGGTCGAAACATAATTCAACTCCGGGAAGAAAACAGTATCGGCCAGAGCAATAATCATTTTCTTTCTCGTTCGATTGTGGCGACCGTCACCCAGTGTGTTGTCAAGGCGGATATCAAAAGCCGCGCCGTGGTTAAAAGTATGTATGGGGTCTTTGGAAATTGAACTGTCGCCATCGCCAAAACGCCAGAGCCAGTCGGAGGCGCCCAGTGAGCTGTCAGTAAACTGGACTGTCAATGGGGCCCGACCGATGATAGTGTCGGCATAAAAATCGACATAAGGCCGACGGGTATTCCCATAGGCCTGGTTATAGGTATCCCAATTGGCTACAGTAAGGTCATTTTTGAACGAATACTGATAATAGATTACAATGCTGTCGGTCGGAGCGACTGCCAGCGAAACCCAACCTGAGACCAAATCATAACAATAGCCGCCATTTCCAAGAATAGCGCCGTCAACCAGAGCCGAGTCGATCGAGTATAGGGGATGTTTTCTTGTATAAAACAATTTTCGGGTCGAGGAAGTATAAAAAGTATCAGCCCGGCCTTCTACGCCGTCACCGTCAATATCCGCCCAAGCGAATTCCTCAACTACTGTAGCGGGGCTTGCTCTCCAGACCGGCTCAGAAGTAAAACTATCGCCAAGATTTTCATAGATTCTCGGCTTATCCCACCATCTTCCGGCCGCCAAATCATCATCGCCATCGTTATCATAATCATAAATAGCAAGGGCGGAACCGTAACCTCCATCCGATGACTGCCATCCCGGGCCGGAATTCAGCATTCCGGAACCGTCATTATAATAGACCCGGTATTTTCCTGTCCCGCCGTTTTGATTATTGAACGCCACTATTAAGTCGAGCCAATTATCTCCGTTGACATCGCCAAAAATAAGCGTATTTGCCGGTTCATTACTCAGCGCCTGCCATGATGGCGCCACCTCAAGAGTACCCCCAACATTGTAATGAATAGCCGGGGGGCGATCATCGTAACAGAGAGCCAGATCAAGATCGCCATCGTTGTCAACATCCCCCCAGGTGATGTCCATTGCTTCAGTGGCCTGTGCCGATTGCCAGCCGGGCAGAGTTTGCAGGGCTCCGCCTACATTGAAATAAATCCCGTCATTCTGCTTCATCGCCCCATATCCTTCGCCGGTCGCGACCGCCAGGTCGAGATCACCGTCGCCGTCAGGATCCCCGGACGCACACGAAAAAGAATAAATGCTGTCGGCATTGTGCCAGTCAGGGGAGATGTGAGATTTTCCCGTCATATTTAAATAAAGGTCGCTGAAATTTTTGCTTGAAAAACCGTCGGCGCCAAGATAGTTGGAGACAATGAAATCCGCAAAGCCATTATCGTCGATATCGCCAACTGCGCTATGCCCAGAGTATTCGTAATTTGCAGATAACCATGAGGTTTTATCCGGCAATGTTCCATAATGAGATAGATAGATACTATTCTGCGCGCGAGCCATATCATTTCCGTTGGAATAGAAAACGTCGATATATCCATCATTATTGCAGTCCCGCCAGACCATTCCGGTGGAGTAAACATTCGTTTCAAATGACTGCCAGAAAGGCGTCAACTGAAGCGGAACCTGTGCGCCGGAATCGAGAGGCAAAACTTCCAAAAAACAGGATAGCGCAATTAACTTAGTGACATTTCTCATTTCCGTCAAAAGCCGGATTTGCCAAACTAACTTCAGATACGGTTATACGTTTGATTTAGGAACATAATATTTCTCAATGTTTCGGTTTCACCGGTGTGTATTTTATATAAATGTATGCCCTTGAGAGTGATTTTACAAGAAGAATCATATCCCACCCGAGCAATCAAATGACAACACGTATTGTTTCTCGAAATTGTCATAATTGTGACAAGAATTTAGTGAATCGTCGTATTATATCTTAAGAAATAATTTCGACTTTCTTGAGCTTTTGGAGCTTCTGTTGGATTTTCCGCTCGATCGTGGAGAAATAACTTTCGTCGATGCCGATCATAGAATCAGAAGCAGATATTTTCTTTAACTCCTCAAGAATGGTCGAAATAGTCTCGACCCCGTCGATAATAGCCTCTGTCGATGATGATGCGATCCCGGTTTTATCTATGACATCGCCTCGCGAAATAGCAGATTCCACCGTTTCTGCCTGCTCGCGAATGACGTTTCCCGCGCTTTCAATATAATGGTCAAACCCTCCGGCAAGAGTCTTTAGTGATTCCAGCGTCAACCGGTTATCGTGGTCATGAGCTATTTGTTGCTGAATCATTCTGTTTTCGCGCAGAAGGTTCTCGACAGTTATGTACTGCTTATATAATAAGCGATTGGCTTCGCGAAGGAGCTCTTCGATATTGCCGATTTCAATCTCCAGATAGCCGGATTCTTTAATAACTTCGCTGATTATCTCCTCTTCAAATCCGGCAAGCGCCGCGTTGGAAAGACCTAAATTGGATATAATTACATCCCGATTCTCCAGCGCGTGGGATTCGGGCGGCGGCATATTATAAACCCGGAATTTTGAGACCTGATTGGCCAAATTTACAATCTGCGGCAATAAATGCTCTGCGCTCTTATCGCCCGACGAGAAAACGGTGTGATGGTTGCCGACAGCCTCTCCGATAACGTGTGGAATATTCCATTGCGCCAACAAAAATTGCCCGATTCGGGCATGATTTGTTCCCCAGGCGCGTTCTTCCAGTAATAGCTGATTTTCACCCATTTCGATAAGCTTCCAGACTCGGTTGAATTCCACCGGAAATGAGGCCTCAAGGATGAGGGTCCCGATTTCATGCAATAATCCGGCCACGAAAGCTTCCTCGGCAGGTTCGTACCCGGTTCCATCCGCTATCATCTTGGAGGCTATCGCCACTTCCAGAGAATGACGCCAGAACCTTTTTCTATCAATCGATGATTCAACCTTGTTGAGCTTATCATATATCGAGCTTGAAAGGGCGATGGCAGTGACAGTTCTCAGCCCAAGAGTGACGACTGCTTGATTGACCGAACTGATTTTTGTTATTGGGCCGTAATGCGGGGAATTTACAACGCGCAATAACTTGGCCGTCAGCATGGGGTCTTTCATGATGACAACCGCCAGATCGCCGGCAGAAGTATTCTGATCCGAAGAAATTCGCAAAACTTCCATCAAGACTTGAGGAAGAGATGCCAGCTCTTTGTGTTCGCCTAAGATCTTATGTAGAATATCCTGCGCCATAGAATATTATGCCTCTCACCATAATATATCGACCCCTTTTTTATAAGCCTGAGCCGTATTAAATTTTCTTAGAATCCGGTTTACAAGCCAAAGGTTTATTATGAGGGGGATTTTTTCTCGAGGCGACTGATTCGTCTCTCAAGTTCACTGGCCAGATGATATGAGCCTCGGCATTCTATTCTCGCTTTATAGGCCAAATTCAGAGCAGAACGGATATCTCGCGCCCGATGCTCATAAAATTTGGCCAGTTCGATCTTTGCATAAAATGACTCCGGAGAATGGCCCTTAGAGATTTCCTCCCATAATAGGAGAGCTTTCGCAAAAATTCCCGCTCTCTTGTATGATAGAGACTGGAGGAAAAGTAGGTCATGGCGATTATTGGTCCGAATAATGTCTCCGAAACCCGTCAATAAGTTGCCCAATTCAAGATGCTCACCCCGCTTCTCAAGAATCCTCGCCAGCGAAAGTAAGTCATCAAGCTCCAGGCCTGCGGCGGCCGGATTATGGCGCACCTCGGCAATATGATGAATGATGAAAAACAATGAAACTATGTCGTCAGCATTATGGCGGACGACCTTTTTCAAATCGCAGGCATTCTCGGTAGCCAGCCAATTGAAATAGACAGAAGGTACCAGATATCCCGGAATATCATCATGCCGAAAATATCCTAAAATCTCACGTTCAATATTCGAAAGAGAGCAATCTTTCAATCGCCTCTTATACAATCTCCGCACGGGATGAAGAAGATCAATATGAGCGCCGAATTCAAGATTTCGCTCAATCCGATGGAGAATCAGACGGTCAATCAAAATCGGCAGGTCAAAGGCCTTGCCATTATAACTGACAATGATAGAATCAAGCGCGATCTCTCCTCTGATCGCTTCAAGCATGCCGGCCTCATCGGGATAATCCGGCAGAAAGTATTGTCTGACCTGAAAACCGTCTGGAGTAACCGATCCGAAGCCAATCAGAAAAGGGACCGTCCCCGAACCGCCGAGTCCGGTGGTTTCCATATCAAAAAAAAGCAGTTTCTCTGAAGGCAGAGAACCGGATTCTATCCCGTTGGCAAAATGTTCGAATCTGAGCAATTTGGGATCAAACCGGCCGATTGATTTGAACCCTTGGGAGTGAGTTTCCGGGAAATTGGCGGTGATTTTCAGAAAAGCGCCGCCCGGAGCGGAAAGCAATTCGCCGCCAAGAGTATCAGCGGCAATCCGGTATCTCTGAGGGATTTTCGATATATTCATATTCCTATTTGATCCGGTTATTTGGCTGGAAAACCGGTCAAGCTTATCGCGGATCATACTTGCCAAGAATCCTATTCATGTGCAAACGCCGGATGAACCCTTTGATTCTCATACCGGCAATAAAATGGAGTTTATGGTGAAGGCAATGACTTTTTGGGGAAATAATTATCCCGTGTGGATGCCGACTCAGATGATTTCCGGTCTTGTCCTTATTTCTTTTTGGTCAACACCCAGACCCAGGCCGGGAAAAATGGATAAATAAGAGAAAACATCCATCGGGGAAGTTGAGATATGAAATTGCCGGATTGTATGATATCATCGGCATAAAATGCTTCAGGATTCTCGAAAATCAGGCCGGTATAGTCATGGCGCCAGAAATTTTCGGTCAGCTTCCGCAGATTTCGGAGCGAGAGAAGCCTTACATCATAAATGCCTTTTCTAAAAGTCAATTTCATATAAATATCAGCCAGCCAATGTGGCAACCACGACAGGAACGGAAGGAAATAATGCCCTTCTGTCAGCACAAACCGGTTCCCTGCCCCAAAATAACAGAAGCCATTGTACTTGAGTACACGATATATCTCGGCCATCAAGTCAGCCTGCTTGTCAACATGCTCATATATCTGATTGCAGATTACAACGTCAATAGAGTTATCAGCCAGAGCGATTTCGGCGCCATCGGAGCAGAGATAAAATAGATTATTCTGATGGCAATAACTCTTGCCCCAATTAAGGCCGATTTTATCAATGTCAAGGGCAATCACCTTTTTGAAATTTTGAGCAAATCGCTCGGTCATTATTCCCGTTGAAGCCCCAAGGTCGAGGCAGACCAGTTCGCTTAATGGCCGGAACGAGAAATGCCGACAGACGGCGATAACTTTATCGGCTTTTTTCTCCCTTTGAGGAATATCATACAGGACCGGGAACCTCTGGGAAAAGCTTCCCAGCGACTCATTTTGTCTTGTGCGCGTATCTACTTTCATTTTTTCTTCAGCCTGTAAATTGATGAAATCGCCAGAAGGGAGGGGAAAATCTGAGTTAGCGGTTTAAATATTGTCGAGAGGATTTTCCATTTAGGCGGAATAATTGGAATACATATTTCCCTGACTATATTAAGATCAGCGCTCTTGAAAAGCGTTCGGTCGCGCGATGGGGTAAACATTCTGATGTGCGAATGACGGAAATCTCCCAGATGCGAAAGGCCAAAGAGAATCCTCAATCTGGAAACGATATGGAATTCATTCGGCAGAGATACAAGCATTTCGCCATTGGGTGCAAGAGAAGATTTTAATTTATTTAGAAGCTTGGAGGGATCATACAACTGCTGAAGAACCTCAAGGCAGAGAACAAAATCATATTTGCCGGGGATTTCATCACGTTCGAGGTCTATAATATACGCCTGATGACCTTTCTTCTTTACCATGTTGACTGCTTCCGGAGAAATATCAACGCCAGTCACATCAAAGCCGCGATAGGCAAAAAAATCCAGAGCTATGCCTCGCCCGCATCCGACATCGAGCAATCGGCCGCTTTTCTTATCAAGCAAAGACAAAACAGCCATTGCTCTTTGGCGGCCACGCGGGTCGGCAATCTCAGTCGATTGCTCCCGCCAGTAATTATCAAAATATGTTTTCTTCTCTTCAAGAACGGGCATATTCATGCTTAACGCCTATGTTTGGCCCAATCAGAGTGTCAAGCCAGGCTGAAACAACTTGGGCCGAATTGTCTATATCAAGTTCGGCCAAAACCTTGCGGCAGTTTAGGGAAAAATTATCCCGGTTGGATGTCATCATCTCCATTTTTCCCGCTAATGCAACAATATCGCCGACTGGATAATGATAACCGACCTGATACTTATCGACAAAGTGTGGCATATCGCCAATTTCAGAAGTAATAACCGGTTTCCCTGCCTGCATCGCCTCGCCAAAAGTGAGAGGCAGTGAATCGGAATGTGATGGAATAATAACTGCCGTTGACAGGCTCAAGAGATGATTGACGGCTTTTTGTTCAAGATGACCGTAGCATTCTACCGAATCGGCAAGGCCGTAATCGACAACCTTCTTCCACAATTTTATTTCTGCCCGACCGGAGCCAGCATAATACAATTGCCAGCCGTGAATTTTTTGTGCAAAAAGGCGAAACGCTTCCAGCAGATCGAAGACGCCCTTTTCCCGTTCGATTCTTCCAACCGCGAGAAAAACATTCTGCTCTTCTTCGAAGATTCCCCTCCCAAAATCGAGATTATGGAAACTGGGGATGAACCGACACTCCCGGGCAGAGAGCGCCTGCACTTTCAGCGCCAATTCGTATCCATCGGCAAAAAGGGCATGAGCCCCTCTCAGGACTTTTGATGTCAGACTGCCGAGGACTGGGAAATGTGCCCAGCTGTTGATATCTGAACCAAGCGCCCAGACGCCATAAGGAATGCCATACTTCTCGGAGAGCCTGTTGGCAATATACCCGGAAGGCAGGGCCCAGAGCGCTAAAATAGCCGTGAAATTGCGCTCGCGCATAATTTTTTCAGCTGTTTTATATCCGTTTCGGAAGTATTTGACAATCTTGGAGTATGAAACCGGATTATAAAGAGGGAGCTGGGATATTACCCTGTTCCCATCCGACCATTGAAAAAGATGGACAGAATCATCAATATATCTGGTATCATTTCTGAAAGGCTTATAATATGGGGTGACTATATCAATATCGATTCCCTGTTTCCTCAGGGCTTCATGGAAGTCCCGTACAAAGGGCGATGCGATGTCATGGGGGCCGGACGGATACCTGTTAGTGATTATAAGTAATCTTTTCTTTGACATCACCGCCGACCTTCCCCCCTGAAGGACCCGACATAACAAACAATTCCTGACCAGTCGGTTGACTGAGCTTTTGTAGGCTGGAAGACTGCTTGTATCCTTCAAGAATATCTTCCATTAGATGCTGATTCCTCTGGATTTTGTAAATTTCTTTTCTAAGGCCGACCATCTGTGTCCCAAGAAATCCGAAAAGAATAATTTGCAGACCTGAAATCATAAGGAGCGCCAGCAAAGTCATAATCGGACGATTGGGATTAAGCGACCCGGACTGCCACAAATAAATAATATATGCTCCGAGTCCGAGTCCAATCATAATCAGGACCATGCCAATTAGGCCGAAAAGGAGCGCGGGTCTTTCGAAAAATGAAAAAAGAAGATGAGATAAAGCTATGGCTTTGAAACGGAATTTTGATTTCCCTTTTTTGCGGGATTGCAGGACAGCCGGAAACTCCAGAGGTTTATAACCGGATGCCAGAGCTTTCGATAGAATTTCAAGATGAATCTCTTTGCCGTCCGATTCAAGATCAAGCCTCTTAACTGCCTCAGCTTTATATCCTCTTAATACGCCGGTCAGAGTCTTAATCTTGCCGCGCATAGCGACCGATAGAATCATATTTCCCAGTCTTGATATCGCCAGTCTCTTGAATGAAACATTTTCCGTTCGGCCATTCTCCATATAGGGAGAGCCGACGACCATATCGATTTCGGGATTATCGATCAGGAGACGGTACATGACCGGCAAATATTCTTCTGAATAAGATAGGTCGCAATCGATGGTGAGAATATATTTTCCAAGAGCCGCCTTGATTCCCGTTCTGATCGCTTTACCGCGACCGGCATTTTTCGGATATCCAACGTATCTAATATGGGTGTCTTCTGCGGCCAACGTTTTTATTTTCTGGGCGGTATCATCAGTCGAACCGTCATCAACCGCGATAATCTCAAATTTTCTCCCGGTAATCCGCAAGGCATCCGCCATTCTCTGCAAATTGCACGGGATATTGTCGGATTCATTATAGACCGGTACGACTACGGAGATTTCATTCATTGGCGGCCACCGCCTGACGCTTTTCGATCGCCTTGACTATATGCCGCCCCAGCTCGAGACTATTTTTGTCATTGGGGTCTATTTCAAGCGCTTGAGAAATATACTGCAGAGCTTCCTTGAGCTTCCCGGCGCGAGCCAAAGCCGCCGCCAGACGAATGCGCATGTCGATATTATCTTTATCAATAGAAAGAGCCTTATTAAATAATAGCCATGCAGTTTCGGGAGTATTGATATGGTCATAATAGACTGCCGTATTAAACAACCAACGAGCCGCAAATTCCCGAGTTATCATTTCCGAAGGATTCTTATTGACCAGCGACTCCATGAAAGCCAAATTCGCTTTGTAGCAGTCTTTATCCACGAATGGCTTCTTGCCCAAAGGAAGATATTTGAATAATATGCCCGAAGGTTCAATCATAGTGAAATCTATTCCCGGCGCTCCGAACTGAATATAGACATCGCGGTTGGGGGCATTCAATCGGCATAGCTGGGCGGTAAGACTATCGGCCTGCCCGGGGAGGTCATTGGTGAACCCCGTTGGGTAAATCAGATCAGGGTAATTTATTGTTAATTGCTTTCTATATTTGGCATTTATCATTCCGCCCGCTGAAATAATTTTGATATTATTCGCGGTGGAATCGGCATAAGCGATATGCCATAAAGGCAGAAGAAAATCATCTTCAGCGGCAATCAAAATCGATCCGGATGGAATTCCCTTGACGGCCTGATGCGCCATTACTTCAGGACCATCAACCCGCGAAAGATCCGCCATTCCGGAATTTTTCTCCGCCGAAAAGTAGATGAAGATGCCGACCAAGGCGGTGACTACAATCGAAGATTGCGCAACTGCAATTCGATATCGCATTAGATATAAAACTCCGGCTATGCTCACGATCAATATCACGGCGAAAAGGGGAGCAAGATAATTAACCAGGTCATAGTTGAGCGGGGTGAAATCAGCCGCCCATAGAACTATGGCAAGATTTCCAAGAATGGCAAGCGGGAAATAGAGAAACAATCTCCGTGAAATTTTGAATATGCCAAAAAAACCTACTAAGGCCAGGCCGATAAGAGGCCATCCGACCTGCCCTGCCGAAAAAATGCCGAGCTTCCTTAGGCGGGCAATATAATCAGGCGCGATAGTCAACTGAGAGAAGTTTGCCAAATCTGAAGACCGGGTGATGGCGGCGAAAAATGAATCGATGCTTCCTGGACGTCCCCAATTGATCACAGGCTCAAGCGAGGAGCGGATTGGTAAATAGAGATAAAAGCTGAAAGAGGCGACAAAAAATATGGCAATAACTCCCAAAAAAGCCGGTCTAAAGCCAAAATTCGAAAAGCCAAGAATTATTATGTACAGAAAAGCGGGGGCAAACGCCAGAGCCAGCAGAGGATGATTTGCGAAACTCACCGCGTAAAGCCAAAGTCCAAGGAAATAGGCTTGTTTCTTATTGCCCGCAATCCCCCGAAAGGCAAACAGTGTCGCCGCGAGAGTAAGAAAAAGATGAAGTGAGTAAACTTCCGCTCGAACGGCCGACAGCCAAACAGGTAGAGAGATGGCAAACAGGGCCGTCGCCGCAAGACAGGGAATGATCACCACTGCCGGTCTGGAAATGGTTTCAATCTCGACCATAGCGGTTTCGGCAATATCCTCATTCCCGAAGTCGATTCTTTTGCTCCCCAATGTAATTCTATTATTCCTGGCCTGAAGCAACGGTGCCTCGGCCATCTGCTTAATAATCACAAAGAAGAGCATGACCGATAGAGAGGCAAAAAGAGCCGACATCAGATTTGAAGCAAAAGCAGGATTGATGTTAGGTATAAGAACGAACAGTCGGCCGAGAAGAGTGTAAAGCGGGAACGACGGAGAATGTGGAAGGCCGAGAAGGAAATTGCTGGTCGCAAAAGCGGCGGAATCACCCCAATATATAGATGGGGCCATGGTTCTCATATATAAAATTGCGGCGCCGATGAAAACTGCAATGGGCAAGAATGAATCGGTATATTTGCGGAAACGTCCCGGTCGAATATAATTGTAACCAGCTTCATGCTTTACCATAGGTGAACCTTTATTCTATAAGTCCTTATGTCATACTGCCCAGCTATATATTCCTAAATAGAAAGCCGACTGGTACAGGTTGCTAAATCCGGCTCTTGACGGGCTATACTTATTTTCGGCTGATTTCCGAAAAATCTGAGATGGTATCAATATATCCGCGGAATGCAATGGGCATTTGCGAGAATCGCCTATATATGAGCCGATAGAGGCCACAGTACAATAAAAAGGGCGGCCGTTGCGGACCGCCCCGAGAATGAAACTCAT
This sequence comes from uncultured Ignavibacteriaceae bacterium, assembly GCA_964498015.1. Taxonomy (GTDB): domain Bacteria; phylum Zixibacteria; class MSB-5A5; order GN15; family PGXB01; genus CAWEZN01. Next base: position 23,787 of record CAZCFT010000007.1, on the reverse strand, counting down.
CCC
>CAZCFT010000007.1:0-23684 GCA_964498015.1 uncultured Ignavibacteriaceae bacterium | reverse complement strand
CGATAGGTTCTTTCCATGGTGTAAATCTGCTTTAAGATACCCTTTACTTCAGACTGCTTGGATTTGGTAGTGGCGGCCATGAAGCGCGGGATGGCCAGAGCGGCCAAGATGCCGATGATTACGACCACGATCATCAACTCGATAAGGGTGAAACCCTTCTGGCGATTGTGAAACTTGGAAAACATTGAGACCTCCTATAGGTTTGTTTTTGGTTTTCCGTCTCTTATCCGCATTTGTTAGAGGCAAATATCCTGCCATTAATCAGATTTCCGAAAATTTCGGCAGTATGGGAAATGTAAGCATTCCGTCAAAAGCCGGATTTGCCAACTGGATGCCATAATATAAATCATTCTGGCCACCCGCTGTATATGGTTTTCCTCCAATAGGTTTGGTATGTGCCCTATACCGGCGTCTTTAGTTTTCTGCGATTTATTTTGCATTCTGCAATACCTCCAGCATGTATGCTTTCCGGAAAGAAAAAGGGCGCCTGTCGGCGCCCTGTCCTAAAGGGACAGTGGCAATGTCTTAGGATTGTGAATCATCAGAAACACAAGTTAGGATCCCCGTGTTATCGATGGTCCAAGTATCTAAAGTGGCGTCATCATCGAGAATTCCTGAAGTTGCCGTGGCCGTAAAGGAATTGTTATTTCCGACTATTGAATATGTGTACCTTGCGGTTGGCATTATCTCGACCCAGATCGTCCCAAGTGTTGTCGGTGTGGCGGCGCTGGCCGGGCCAGCTGGTATGAAGTAACCGAATCCTTGCTGGCGATAGGTATGTTCGTTTATATATATCTGCTTAAGAACAAGCTCTGCCTCGGATTGCTTGTTCCTGGTCACAGCGCTAAAATATCTCGGAATCGCCATCGCCGCCAGAATACCGATTATCACCACCACTACCATCAACTCTATTAAAGTGAAGCCGCTGGAATCTCTATTTCTTCTCATAATCGCACCTCTTAGGGTGAAAGTGTTCTATTCCGTCAGAAAGCCGGATTTCCAAGCATAAACGCATAGATATCCAATGCAAATATCGTTCCCAGACAAACTATTCCTGTCTCAAATCAAAATTTCCATTTTGAGGCCGTGGGTAGGCAAGAATGTTTAATTATTGAACCGGCATTCAAAGATTTCAGCTGGATTTTCAACTCTTCTTGAATTTATCAACCAACTTATACCTTTCCAGTTTTCTGTATAATGTCGAACTGTCAATACCGAGCATCTGTGCGGCCTTGGATTTTTTGCCTTCCACTTGATTCATTATATAATAAATATAGGCCTTTTCTATTGATTCCAATGTTGGGTTTTCCGGGGATTCATTGGAGACAACCGAAGTTGGTTTGTTTTCGGTCACTCTGGTGGGGAAATCCGGCGTGTCGATAGCGTCATTATGAGAGAGAAGAACCGCCCGCTCGATGCAATTCTCAAGCTCGCGGACATTCCCCGGCCAACCGTAATTATTGAGAGCCTTTATCGCACCGGGGCTGATTGTCTTGGGCGGAATTCCATTTCGCTCGCAATACTTGGCGACAAAATAATTGACAAGAAGAGGAATATCGTCTATTCGCTCACGCAAGGCCGGGATATATATCGGGATAACATTCAGACGATAAAACAGATCGGAGCGAAACCGGCCGGCTTTTACATCTTCATCAAGATCGGCATTGGTTGCGGCAATGAGGCGAACGTCAACTTCAAGCGGCTTGGTATCGCCCAAGGCCGTAATCGCTTTATCTTCCAATACCCGCAAGAGCTTCATCTGAATTGTCAATGAAGTATTGCCTATCTCATCGAGAAATAGAGTCCCGCCGTCGGCGACTTTGAATAGACCATCCTTGTCTTTAATCGCTCCCGTAAATGACCCTTTTTTGTAACCGAAAAGCTCCGATTCCAGAAGGGTTTCCGGCAGGGCGGCGCAGTTGATGGTAATAAATGGTCCCGATGCCCTGTGGGACGAGGAATGAATAGCGCGTGCAATTAAGTCTTTTCCTGTTCCTGATTCCCCTCTGATTAGAACAGTTGAATCGGTGGTGGAAACCCGCTGGGCAAGTTTTTTCAATTCGATTATCTCTTCCGATTGCCCTATAAAACTTTCCAGTGAGAAATCATTCTTCAGCTGACTCTTAAGATTGTCATTCTCCCGTTTCAATCTCTTGCGGCTGATTGACTTCTCAATGACAAGTTTAATCTCATCAACTTTGAAAGGTTTGGTAATATAATCCAATGCCCCCTGTTTCATCGCCTCAATAGCTGTGTCCACCGAGGCAAAGGCAGTCATGACAATCAAGTCTTGCTCAGGTCGGCGGCCTTTTATTTCTTTAAGGAGATCCAGTCCGGTCATCTGAGGCATCATCATGTCGGCAATCACAAGATCATAACTCGATGAAACCGTTTTCCTTACGGCCTCGTCGCCGGATGCCGCCGTTTCGACTTTGTACCCTTCCTTGGTAAGCATTATCTCCATGAATTCGCACATCGACTGCTCGTCGTCAACGACCAGAATTTTCCCAGACATCAAATTCCCCTTCATGGTTGATATTTGCAAATTGCAACTCAACACAATTGGTTTCGGCAAAATGACTTGCTCCCTGAATCTCTCTCTGTAGCATTGTTCAGATATTGGGCAGTACAAATTCCCTTGTTTTATAGCCGTATTTGACTTTATTGACGCTATTAATCAAGTAAAGGAGATATTATGCTTAGAAAATTAGATACAGCGCTCAGTCAATATGTGCGCCCCGGGTCGTTTCCTCTCGCTGTCAGAATGGTAAAGGAGGGCGAACAGCTTTCGGAAAGGACCAAACGCCCACATGAAAACCTAAATATTCAAGTGGCGGTATGCCAGACTTTCTCTATGGCTCGCCGGTACGGATGGCAATTGGCGGTCGGCAAAGAAGATATCAACTGTCCTCTGGCTCTGACTGTTTTTGGTTTCAACAAGGAAGTAGCCGTTTTCAGCTGTGGCGAGATGTGTGCGGGGATGTTTACAGAGACAAAGCATGCCGGCGCTCGAACTGAATCGGCAGCGCCGAAATTTTCTTTTAATGAATTTAAGTATATCCTCACCGCCCCTATCTCGCGCGCGGACTTTCTGCCGCATCTTTATCTCATATATGGCAATTCCGCCCAGATAATGCGGCTTATGACTGCCGTTCTTTACAAAAATGGAGGGTATCTGACCAGTAAATTCGCCGGGCGGCTCGATTGCGCCGATATCTGCATCGAGACCATGAAATCCGGCACGCCGCAGATTATTCTTCCCTGTTATGGCGATCGGGTTTTTGGGCAGACGCAAGACGATGAAATGGCTATCACGATTCCTGCCGGCATCGAAGAAGAAATAATCAGCGGACTCGAAGGGACGCATAAAGGGGGAATCAGATACCCGATGCCGACTTTTTTGCGTTATTCGCCCCAATACCCTCAGCATTATTATAAGCTTTTTGACAGCTGGGAAAAGGAATCCAAAGAATAATATGACGGATGCACTCTCTCATCGAGAGCGGATAAAAGCGATTATCCAAGGCAAAACGCCTGATCGCCCGGCTATCTCGCTCTGGAGGCATTTTTATCACCGCGAGTCAACGCCCCAGGGGCTGGCCGGGGCGATGCTTGAGTTTCAGAAAAAATATGACTGGGATTTCATGAAGATTAATCCGCGCGCCAGTTATCATGTTGAGGATTGGGGAAATCGTCTGGCGTGGTCAACCGACGAATTTCAGAAGCATCGCAAAATCAAATTCGCCGTTAATAAAATAGAGGACTGGGATAAAATCGAACCGCTTAATCCGTCAGCTCCCGTACTTGCCGAGCATTTGAAAGCGGTAAGCCTTATCAAGGAAGGCTCTGACAGGGAATTGCCGCTTCTGATGACAGTTTTCAGCCCGATTTCCATTGCAGGCGACCTTGTTCCTGATGGTAAAATGCTTATGAAGAGCTTGACAGATGAGCCAAACCGGTTGACAGAGGCCTTAGAAAATATTACTACCACTTTTGAAAATTATGTGGTTGAGCTTCGCAATGCCGGAGCCGATGGAATATTTTTTGCCACAACGGAATGGGCGTCTGAAGATATGATGACTTATGAACAATATGCCAAATATGCTCGCCCGTACGATTTGCGCATCCTGAAGGCGGCGGGAGCAGATGGATTAAATCTTCTTCATGTGTGTGGAAAAAATAATTTTCTGAAAGAGCTGGCCGACTATCCGGTCAAATTATTCAACTGGGAAGGCTATGACCCGACAAATCTTAACCTCAATGGCGGCCTCCGGCTGTTGAGAGGCAAAGCAATCGTTGGCGGCATTGATCATACTGGCTGGCTTTTGCATGCCACTCCGAGCGAGATAAAATGTGAGATGTCGCGCTTGAAAGAGCAATTTGCCGGCCAAAAGCTGATTTTCGGCCCGGGATGCACAATTGAACCGATTGTTAAGGCCGAAAATATAATAGCGGCGCGCAAAGGCGTCGTATAAATTGTCTTATCCCCTCTGATTGCCGCTGTTTTGGGGCTTATGCTTCTGTCGGAAGCATTCAGTCCTTATTCGGGGCGGTGGATGCGGGATTAATCTTGACTGGCGCGCCGATTATAATACGGCAGTGACCGATGGAATTATTCCGGAGCGGAATCAACTCAATATAGTTGCTTTTATCTAACAGTTCTTTATATTGTCATGGTGCATCCTGCGAATCTTTTGAAATCTGTGAACCGGTTTTTTGAATTCTCGCCCGCACAGCTTAAAGTCGTCATAGCCCTGAGCGGATTGCTGTTATTTCTGTCCGGATACCGCTTTGTAAGGGATTTCTCTGAATCCGACCCGAAAGGTCTGAAATTGAATGTAAAAATCGGCGATGATGATACCCGTTATTCGCCCGTTTTCAAAGTCGATCTAAATAGTTCACCTGCCGATTCCCTTGAATTGATTCCCGGCATCGGGCCGGTTCTGGCAGGAAGGATCGTGGCATACCGCGACAGTGTCGGCCGATTCAATTCTCCTATAGATATTACCAAAGTCTATGGTATCGGCCCCAAGCTTTATGAACGAATAAAGCCTTATCTCGAGGTGCGCCCGTGGTAGAATTGAAGGGCCGAAAATGTGGAGCGGACTTAATGGAATCAAGTATTTGCCTTGCCGGAAGATCCTTTGATGCAGGCAAAGAGATAATTGATACTTTAATGCAGACCGATTTTTCGAGTTTAAGCTTAGATTCTCCCGGTTGCGATGGCGAAATTTATTTTTCTGTTGGCGAAAAGGAGGCTATAGTCAAGCGGGTAAAAATATCGCCACTGGAGGGATTTGACCCGGAAAAGTTGGCCTTGTTTGAGCTTCAGAGTTGTCTTCCTGAAGATCCAGGCCGGTACTATTTTGAAAGCTGTCGCTTTGACGGTCGCCCGGAGAGACTGGCTGTTGCATATCCCCGTAATATTATTGATAATAAGATTAACCTGTTTGAAAGCAAGATTGCTCGTCCCGGTGGATTCAGGCTTCGCGCTTTGGCCCTTTCAGCGGGATTTCAGCGGTATTGCCGCCTTGCCGGGGGGGAACTTATTTGCCTGCTTGACGTTAATTCCGATGAAATTACTTATTGTTTTCTGGATGACAAACATCCTGTCAAGACTGGTTCTCTTTTCTACGAGAATCACCGCCTACCTGAAAAATCATTTCTTCCCTCCGAAGCCTTGATAGACCTCGCGGCGACTCTTCAATACCAAACTTCCCTTCTCTTTCAGGCTGGTTTTTCAGTCCCGCTCTCTCTGATAGTACTCTCAGGAATGAAGGCGGACGAGGAATTGGCGGCTCAAATAGAAAAAAATACTCGCGTCAAAACGATTCTCCCCTCAATCCGAAAAGAGCTTTTTCGCTCAGACCTTTCGGCCATTGCGCACAAATATTTGGTCAGTCTTGGCCTGACTGTCGATCTGTAATGAGAATAACCGGCGGCATATTTAAGGGGCGTCGTCTTAAGACAACTCCCGGATTGGTTACCCGACCGACAACTGACAAAATCCGACAGGCCATCTTTAATATCTTGATGAGCGATATTGACGGGAAGACAGCGCTTGACCTTTTTGCCGGCTCGGGAGCGCTGGGAATCGAAGCTATATCTCGCGGAGCAGAGTCTGCCGTATTTGTTGAAATCGGTCATCGTCAGGCGGAGACTATCCGCGGGAATCTTCGATCGCTGGACTTGAATCAGCAGGTTGTGGAGCTTGATTATCATAAAGCTTGCCGGACTCTTTCAGAGAGAGAGAAGCAGTTTGATATTATTTTTGCCGATCCACCTTACAATAAATTTATGCCGAAAGATGTTATCACCGCGGTCGTTCAATATAACTTGCTTGCGCCCGAAGGTTTTCTTATTATTGAACACAATGCCGGCGTGGATATTATGAACAATTATATGGTTATTCTATTAAATAGAAAATTCGGCCAAACCGAGGTGACCTTTTATGCCCTCAAAAAAGATTAGTCAGAAACTGGCCATATACCCCGGCACTTTCGATCCAATCACGAATGGCCATATTTCATTAGTGGAGAGAGCAGTCGGCCTTTTCGACCATTTGATTGTGGCCGTCTCAAAAAGCGACACGAAATCGCCGCTTTTTACTCATAAACAAAGATTAGAGCTGGTAAAAAAAAGTTTGCAGGGTCTTGCCGATGTAACCGTTATCAGTTTCGATGGCCTTTTGGCGGATTTAGCTTGCAAGCATAAGGCCTGCGCGATTATCAGAGGTCTTCGAGCGGTATCAGACTTTGAATTTGAATTTCAGATGGCCTTGATGAACCGCAAGCTTGCCCGAAATGTCGAGACTGTTTTTCTGATGCCTTCGTTATCATGGGTTTATCTCTCGTCAACCATCGTTAAGGATGTTGCCTCTAATAACGGCGATATCAGAGGCCTTGTCCCGAAGGTGGTCGCAGATGCCATAGTCAAGAAACTTAGTCACAGAAGAAGCAAGCATAAAATATGATTGAGAATACCGGACATAATCAAAACAAAAAAGAAGAAGCACAGATTCCTCTGGATGAATTGATCGAAATCAGGCGCCAGAAGACTGATTATTTCAGGAATGAGGGAATCAATCCATATCCTTATCGATATGAAAGGACCCATATTGTTTCGCAGGCGTTGGCCGATTTTGATCGCCTTGCCGAAGTGGCGAGCATAGTAAGGCTGGCCGGCAGAATCATGCTCAAGAGAAAAATGGGGAAAGCAATCTTTGCGGATATTCATGATGTCTCCGGCAAGATACAGGTTTATCTGAAGATCAATAATGTCGGTGAGCAAAATTTTGGGTATTTTGATAAATTAGACCTCGGCGATATTGTGGGAGTGGAAGGAAAGCTTTTTACCACCCACACCGGCGAGAAGACGGTAGCAGTGCAGGAGTTTGAACTCCTTTCCAAATCGATGCATCCTCTGCCGGATAAACATGCCGGCCTAACCGATAAAGAAACTCGATATCGCAGAAGATACGCCGACTTGATTGTCAACCCGGACGTCCGGCAGACTTTCATCATGCGCAGTCGGCTGATAAAATCTATTAGAGAATTTCTTGATGGCGAGGGTTTCCTTGAAGTGGAAACGCCGATCCTGCAACCGCTATACGGCGGCGCCTCAGCTCGCCCATTTATGGCACATCACAACACGCTCGATGTCGACTTGTATCTGAGAATAGCCGACGAGCTTTATCTCAAGCGTTTGATAGTGGGCGGATTTGAGAAAGTTTGGGAGTACTGCAAGGATTTTCGCAACGAGGGAATGGACCGCCTTCACAATCCGGAATTTTCGATGATAGAGCTTTATTGGGCTTATGCAGACTACAATGATATTATGGATATTTTTCAGAAACTATTACGCAAAGCGGTTTTTGACTTACACGGCAAATACAAAATTCAGTATGAAGATAATGAGATTGATTTTGAGCCGGAATTTAAGGCAATATCAATGATTGATTCCATTAAAGAGGCGACCGGGCTCGACCTGCTTCCGCTTGATTTCGCTCAAGCCAAACAAAAGGCAAAAGAAATCGGGATAGATTCTGACGAATTGACCAATTGGGGAAAAGTGGTTGAGGCTTTTTTTGAGGTTAAGGTAGAACCTAATTTGATTCAGCCGACTTTTATCAAGGATTTTCCTCTGGAAATCTCCCCTCTGGCCAAGATTCATCGAAGCAATCCAAGATTGACCGAGAGATTTGAGTTATTCATTGCCGGATTGGAAATGGGGAACGCCTTCTCTGAATTAAATGACCCTGAAGATCAAAGACAGCGATTTCTGAATCAGATAGAGCAGAGAAAAGCAGGGGACGAAGAAGCCCAGCAGTTTGACGAAGATTATATTACCGCTTTGTCTTATGGCATGCCGCCGACTGGCGGATTAGGATTTGGTATCGACCGGCTGGTGATGCTTCTTACCAACTGCCATTCGATCCGCGATGTGATTTTCTTCCCACAGATGAGACCGGAAGAGGACTAATTTGCATTCAAGAGATAAAAATATGGTCGAGCAGAATCAACTTTATTTCGGGGACAACCTGGATATTCTGCGACACTATATACCCGATAATTCCATTGATCTTATATATCTTGATCCACCCTTTCAAAGCGGGAAAGATTATAATATCCTGTTTAAAGAAAAGAATGGCTCATCATCGAGCGCTCAAATAAAGGCTTTTGAGGACACCTGGCAATGGGATAATCTATCAGAATATTATTATTTGCAATTAGTCCAATCAGCGCCCAAAGATACTGCTGACATTGTCAAAGCTTTTAGAGAATTCCTACAGCGAACCGATATGATGGCCTATCTCATCATGATGGCGCCAAGATTGCTGGAAATGCACAGGGCGCTAAAAGGCACAGGAACAATCTATCTCCATTGTGATCCGACTGCGAGCCACTTCCTAAAATTATTGATGGACTCAATTTTTGGGGTGAGAAATTTTAGGAATGAACTTGTCTGGTATTATAGGGGAGCGGGAGTGCCAAGAAATGATTTTGCTCGTCGGCATGATATTATTCTGAGATATTCAAAATCCGAAGATTATTATTTCAATCCCGACCCCGCCAGACAGCCGTATGCAGAAGCGACCGTGGAAAGATTCTCACATTACATAGGTAATATCAGAGAAGGTCGGGATTACGGACAGCAAAAACTTCACAAGCTCGGCAAACACCCTGATGATGTCATTGCAGATATTCAACCCATAGCGCCATCCGCCAGGGCTCGCCTTGGCTATCCCACCCAAAAACCTCTTGAGCTTTTGGAAAGAATAATTCTTACGAGTAGCAAGGAGAACGATATTATCCTTGACCCATTTTGCGGTTGTGGCACCACTGTAGTTGCGGCTCAGAAATTGAAGCGCAAATGGATTGGTATTGATATCACTCACTTGGCTATTTCTCTAATTCAAACCAGACTTACGCAATCTTACGGTAATAGATGCAAATATGAAGTGATTGGCGCTCCTGCAGATCTAAAAGGCGCTGAAGAGCTTGCCAAGAGAGATCCCTACCAATTTGAGTGGTGGGCATTGACGCTTGCCGGAGCAATGCCAATCGACCGGGAGCGAAAAAGAGGAGCTGATAAGGGCATTGATGGATTCATTTATTTTGAAGATGATTTCCCAAATGAGAAAAAGATTAAGACAATCTTACTTCAAATTAAGAGCGGACATACGGGAGTGAGCCAGATAAGGGATTCAAAAGGGGTTTTGTCGCGGGAGAATGCCGAAATGGGCGTATTCATAACTTTGAAGAATCCGACCAGACCGATGATTGTTGAAGCGGCGGAGACCGGTTCCTATCATTCTCCAAGCTGGAACAAAGACTATCCTAAACTACAGATTTTGACAATTGAAGAATTATTATCCGGTAATTCGATTGCATATCCGCCGACCGGCCAGACCTTTAAGAAAGCGGAAAAAATTACTCTCCCCGATGCCGAGCAGATTGAATTTGGCGAATAGACACACATGTATTACGAACGCTTCATAGCCGGGCGGTACCTGCGCTCCGGCCGTTTTTTTACCTCGGTTTCGACCTGGATTACGGTCCTCGGCGTCACCCTTGGAGTCGCGGTTGTCTGCTTTGTGATGTCGATGCATAACGGCTTTGAATCGGAACTGCGTAAACGGCTTCTGGGGACCACCTCCCATATAACCATTTTCCCCAAGGACGGCATGACGATAGACAATTATAGAGAGCTAATTGGGCGGATAGAGAAGGTTGAAAATGTGATAGCCGCCTCGCCCTTTATCTATTATAAAGCCGCCATATCGTCGGCTTCGGCAGGCGATGGAATAGTCGTGCGCGGCATTAACCTCGATGAAGAAAAGAAAACAGCTAATATAGCGGATAATATCATACTCGGTAAATATGGATTCGACTTGTCCAATGTTGACGCCTCAGAATCGGCGGCGGGAATGTTGATGGGAGTTTCTCTTGCCGATCGACTTGGAGTTGGCGTGGGAGACCCTGTGGTTCTTTACTCCCTTCGCGGCGAAGACCTGCGCAAAACCAGCCGACCACGGGTGGCCAAATTCTATATAACGGGCATCTTTGAAACCGGTATGTTTGAATTCGACTCCGAGTTGGCTTATATTTCCTTAGCCTCGGCACAAAGACTATTTCAAATGGATGATAATGTCACCGCTATCCATCTTAAGCTTACTGATATATATCTGGCCGATAAAACCTCCCCCTTAATAAGACAGGCCCTTGGTCTTGGATATGATGTCGTTCCATGGAATGTTCTGCATAAGAATCTGTTTACTTGGATAGCGCTGGAGAAAAAGATATTATTCATCGGATTCATCCTGATAGTTCTTGTTGCCGCTTTTTCAATAATATCTACACTCGTAATGCTGGCTATGGAGAAGAGGGAAGAAATAGGGATTCTCAAGACCATAGGCTCTACTCCCGCCTCAATCAAGAAGATATTTATTCTTAACGGCCTGGTTATTGGAAGCATAGGCATCGCCTGCGGATGGGGCATAGCCCTCGCCGCCGCTTGGATTCAGAACAAATACAGCATTATTTCACTTCCGTCAGAGCTTTACTTCATAAATTATCTTCCCATAGAAATCCACCCTCTGGACTTTTTCGTCGCCGGATTGATAACAATCATAATCTGTTTTCTGGCGGCGTTGTATCCGGCCCAGAGGGCGTCAGCTCAGTCCGTCGTTGAGGTTCTCCGTCAATAGAATGGGGCAAACTGCGAAGAAATCTAAACTATTTGACGAATCTGGCGAAAATAACTATATATTGGTAAATCCGGTTTTTGACGGATATGACAAGCGCTAACATGGAGTTGTCGGGAATTGGAAGCATCCATCAATAATCACCTTATGGTTGCCATCGGCGTTTGTCGGAGTTTTGAAACCTCAGAGGGAACGATCGAGGTCCTAAAGGGGGTGGATTTGACCCTAAGTCAGGGTGATATGGTAGCTATTGTTGGAGAATCCGGGGTCGGAAAATCAACCCTTCTGCATATTCTTGGAGGTCTCGATCGGCCGGACCGGGGATCGGTCGAAATAGATAAAGAACCATTGGGCAATAAAACAGAGACCGAATTAGCTGAATTTAGAAATAGACACCTGGGATTCGTATTTCAGCATCACTATCTATTGGAGGACTTTACGGCGCTGGAAAATGTCATGATGCCTTCGCTTATAGCCGGCAAGGATAAGAAAAACGCCACGGAACTGGCGGAACATCTTCTCGAGGAAGTTGGTTTAGCAGATAGACTGAAACATAGGCCGCGGCAATTGTCAGGAGGAGAACAGCAAAGAGTGGCAGTAGCAAGAGCCCTTGCTAATAATCCCAGAATTGTTGTTGCCGACGAACCGTCCGGTAATTTAGATATAAAAACCGGCGAAAAACTGCATCATATTCTGAGCGGATTAAATAAGTCTCTGGGGACAACTTTTCTTCTTGCCACTCATAATATAGCATTGGCCAAAAGCTGTCACCGAATTGTAAAATTGGAAAATGGCCGTGTGGCTGAGATAATGGAGAATAGATCAAGCTTATGATGTGCCAGGACTGCAAGAAACAGCAGGCGACCGTTCATTTGACGCAAATAATCAATAATGACAAGGTTGTCCTGTCATTGTGCAAGGATTGTGCCGCCAAACGCGGGTTTCACTCGCCGCTTGACAATGTTCCGTTTCCGCTGGCAGAAATTTTGTCAGGATTACTCCAACAGCAGTTCCCTCAGAAATCAGAACCTGCTGAAGATATAATATGTCCGCGGTGCGGCTTGACTTTCCGTCAATTCACACAGCAAGGGCGATTCGGATGCGGCGCTTGTTACAAAGCTTTTCGCATACAGCTCGAGCCTATAATGCGGAAGATCCACGGCTCTTCGCTTCATAAGGGGAAGCTTCCCGTGAGCGGCGCTGAAGAATATGTCTCCATTAAGGAAGAGGAAAGAATAGAGACAGAGCTCAAAAAGGCAATTGAGGGTGAAGATTTTGAAAGAGCCGCCGATTTACGGGATAAACTTAAGACGCTGAGAGAGTCTAATCTTGCGCCCAAGAGCGGAAACTGAAAATATGTTTGAGGAAATGGCCAAAAGACCGACTTCATGGCTTTCAGGCGAGGGTGAGGAGAGCATGGTTGTCCTTTCCAGCCGGGTTCGTTTGGCGAGAAATATCTCCGAATGCACTTATCCTTCCGCCGCCAGCCCCCAGACGCGGGAGAAGGTTGTAACATATTTCGAATCCGCTTTTTCCCACTCCGGCAGATTGACACGGGGAAGTTTCCTCAAAGCCGAGAAATTAACCCGGCTCGACAGAGATTTTCTCATCGAAAGGCATTTAATGTCGCCCACATTCATGCAGGACGATGATTCCCGGGCTCTTTATATCAGCGAAAATGAACAGGTTTCGATAATGGTTAATGAGGAGGACCATTTCCGAATTCAGGCTCTCGCTCCTGGGCTTAGTCCCGAGAATGCCTTCCGAATGGCGAGCGAATATGATAATGAAATAGGGAAATTTCTTCAGTTTGATTATGACTCAGATTTTGGCTTTCTGACCGCGTGCCCGACCAATGTCGGCACCGGAATGAGAGCATCGGTTCTGATTCACCTGCCCGGTCTGGTTATTACCAAAGATATAGAGAGGGTGATTTCGAAGATTTCCAAAATGGGCGTGGTTGTTCGCGGATTTTACGGCGAGGGCACTGATGTATTGGGGAATCTATTCCAGATTTCCAATCAAACCACGTTGGGCGTATCAGAAAAGGAAATTCTGGAATTAGTCTCCGGCGTGACACGTTCTGTTATTGAGGACGAAGCAAAGGCAAGGGAGAGGTTGCTTGATGAGGCGGCCGATCAGATCGCCGATAAGATTTGGCGCGCGTATGGAATTCTGAAACATGCGCGGGTGTTGACCTCAGAGGAAGTGATGAATCTTCTCTCTGCCTTGCGGCTGGGAGTAGCCATAGGAGTCATTGATTTTATCAATATATCTTTGATAAATGAGATGCTTCTCTTGTCACAACCTGCCCATTTGCAGAAATATTTTGCCAAAGAAATGAACTCTGACAGCCGCGATTTTGTTAGAGCAGAAATGGCGAGAGAGAAATTGAAATAGTTATGAACTTATCTGTGAAAAAATACTCTTTGATATAGGATGGTAAAATAAGATGAACGAGATGTTTACCGAATTAGCCCGAAAAGCGATTGAATATGCCCGTGACGAAGCAGCGCGTTTGAGACATGATTATATCGGCACCGAGCATCTGCTTCTTGGATTGATTCGTCTCGGCGAAGGACGGGCGGTCGAAATCATCAATAATCTCGGCCTCGAACTGCAAGACCTGAAAGCTTCGATTGAAGAGGTAGTTCAACCGGCTGGCGGCACTATGACTATGGGCAATCTGCCCTTGACAGCCAGAGCCAAGAAGACTTTGGAAGTATCCGGTCAAGAAGCGCGCGCTTTAAAATCAAAGGATATCGACACGGAACACATTCTGCTGGCTTTGTTGAAGGATGAGGAAGGCGTTGCGGCACAGGTCCTCTCGATGTATGAAATTGATTACAAGGAAGTCTATGAAGAGCTGAAAAATGTTCAGAGCGGCAAGCCATCGGCTTTTAAAAGAAAAAGGAAAAAATCGAAAACCCCGGCATTGGACCATTTTGGCCGGGATTTAACCGAGCTTGCCCGCAGGAGCAGGCTGGATCCGATAATCGGGCGCGAGGATGAAATTGAACGGGTTAGCCAAATTCTTTCCCGCAGAAAGAAAAATAATCCTGTTCTGATAGGCGAACCCGGAGTGGGAAAAACAGCTATAGCCGAAGGGCTGGCCCAGAGAATAGTCGAGGGGAAAGTCCCCCAGACCCTTGAAAACAAGCGTCTGGTGACGCTTGACATGGCTTCTCTGGTCGCCGGCACCAAATACCGTGGACAATTTGAAGAGCGCCTGAAGGCGGTCATGACCGAAATCGTAAATTCCAAAGATGTGATAATCTTCATTGATGAGCTTCATACCATAGTCGGAGCCGGCGGCGCCGAAGGATCGCTTGACGCCAGCAATATTTTCAAACCGGCTTTATCGCGAGGCGAATTGCAGTGCATAGGGGCCACTACCCTTAATGAGTATCGTAAGTATATCGAGAAAGATGGCGCTCTGGATCGGCGTTTCCAAACGGTGATGGTCGAACAGCCCTCGAATGAGAATACGGTCAAGATACTCAAAGGGCTCCGCCCGAAATACGAAGAGCATCATAAATTGATTATTTCAGACGAGGCGATTGAGGCGGCTGTAAAGCTCTCCAATCGATATATCACCAGCAAATTTCAACCGGATAAGGCCCTGGATGTTATTGATGAAGCCGGCAGTCGGGCGCATCTGGCGACTTTTGCTAAGCCGCAGGAATTCGCCACAATCGAAAATCAAATCTCAGCTCTGCAGGAAGAAAAAGAAAAAGCAGTCAAAAATCAGGCCTTCGAAAAAGCGGCACAGCTTCGCGACGAGCTAAAATTCAAAAAGGAAAAACTTCAACAGTTAAAAAGAGAATGGGAAGAGCAAAGGGATAGACAGAAAATCACTCTCCGCGAAGATGATATTGCTCACGTTGTCTCAAAAATTACCGGTATTCCGCTTTTTCGCCTTGAGGAAAAAGAATCGCGGCGCTTGCTCCGTATTGAAGAGGAACTGAAGAAGAGAATTGTCGGTCAGGAAGATGCCATTCTTACAGTCGCCCGTTCTATTCGCCGCGCCCGTGCCGGGCTTGGCGATCCGCGACGTCCTATCGGCTCATTCATCTTCCTTGGCCCTACTGGCGTTGGCAAGACTGAGTTGGCGAGGGCGCTGGCGGAATTCTTGTTTGAGGACTCGGAATCGCTTATCAGAATTGATATGTCGGAATATATGGAGAAGTTTGCCGTTTCCCGGCTTATTGGCGCTCCTCCGGGATATGTCGGATATGAAGAGGGTGGGCAACTTACCGAAAAGGTTCGTCGTCGGCCTTATTCAGTGGTTTTGCTTGACGAAATCGAAAAAGCCCATCCTGATGTGTTCAATATTTTGCTCCAATTGATGGATGACGGTTCTTTGACCGATTCATTTGGACGACGGGTTGACTTTCGCAATACCGTTGTCATCATGACTTCGAATATCGGAGCCAGAAGAATTAAAGATGGCAAGACCGTCGGCTTCGACGGCGAGCAGAATAATTCTTCCTATGATTCGATGAAGAAGAAAGTAACCGAAGAACTGAGAAAAATGTTTAATCCTGAACTGCTCAACCGTATCGATGAGACCGTCATCTTCCATTCACTCGACATCAACCATATCAAGGAGATTGTTGACATTCTTGTAGCCGATGTTGCGAAGCGCCTTGCGGAAAAGGGTATAAGTTTCACTCTCTCCGATGAAGCGAGAGAATTTTTGGCCAAGAAAGGATTTGAGCCTCTGCTCGGGGCTCGACCGCTGAGACGGGCTATCCAGAAGTACCTCGAGGACCCTCTGGCGGAGGAACTCCTTAGAGGCCAATTTGCCGGTGACTGCAATCTGAATATTGGCGCCGATGCCGAAAAATTGATCTTCACCTTCAAAGATCGCTCGACTCTTGATGAGCATGCCGAACGAGTGGTTAAATAGATCGAATAGCCATCAGCACATTTTAGATATAGAATATGCCGGCGGGTTTTTGAATCCGCCGGTTTTGTTAAGGGTTCTCATAATTTCTTTTAATTTCTTTTTCAACGGGACTCAGCATCTTCCACAAAAGTCGGCTGATACGGAGATTCGAACTATCTGAACAATCTCAGGATAGCTATCATTCATATTTTGAGGTCTTTCAACGTGCGCAGTTATACTGGGAAATAGATTCGCCGGGCGCTAATCCGTCAATAGCCGGATCAGGCATTTGACTGATAACTGCAATAACCGCTGGAGGTAAGTATTTTGTCTTGACAGATGGATGGAATATATTATACTTCTGCCCGCAAACAGCCTGCGTCCCTATCGTCTAGCCCGGTCTAGGACACTGCCCTTTCACGGCGGCAACAGGGGTTCGAATCCCCTTGGGGACGCCATACATAATTGCATATTATCTGCCAGCAACCAATTGAAAGGGCTGGCGGCTCCATTTATATGAAACTCAACGGCTTGCGCGGTTCCATCAGCTTTCACTGTCAATTTGCTCGGAAACAGTCTAAGCAGATCATTTCGAATAAGAGGAATATTCTCGGCTCTGCTCAATATGAGCTGGTTGAGGCGCTGGAATTTCTTTTCGACCCAATCAAGCGTAACACCTATTGATTTATCTGGCGATTGCATTGCGCGCCCGATTTCTGCTTTTAGCATCCTCAATTCGGCTTCTTTCTGACCAATTCTTGTCCGGATTGAATCGGATAGGTCTCCATCCTGCGCCAGATTAAGCAGATTTTCGATTTGCTTCTCTACCGTGCGTTTTTCTTTCTGAAGTTGTCCGACGTCTTTAGTTGCTTCAGCAAAAGAACTCTTAATGATCTCATTAAGTGCGATTGCATAGTCTCAGGATTGCTGTACTGTTTAAAAACGCCTCCTTCAGACCCGATAGGAAGGAATCCTCGGCTTGACTACGGGAGGATATGCTGAGTGCTTCCACAGGCAGTCTTGCCCTTATTTCGCGCGTTTGCACAGACAAAAGAAGAATACTTTTCCGAGCATTTTGAATAATCATCGTGCCGCCACATTCTGCGCAGACTAAAAGCCCTGAAAGCATATATTTTTTCTTTCCAGCAGGATTTCTGTGCGGGTTTACACCTATTTGGGAATTTACCTGGTAGAATATCTCATCCGACACGATTCGCAGTTCCTCATTTTGCAGGACAACCCAGTCAGAGGGATTATTTTGAATAGACCGGCGAGCTGATTTAATGCGCTTCTTAATCCATCGGATCTTATTGTATTCCCAGGTGCCGATATATTTCTTATTGCGGAGAATATCGCGTATTGTCCCTGGAGACCAATGCCGGCTGCCGGAGATAGTATCAATTCTTGGCGTTGCGACGTTTTCGCTGTTCAGCGCGTGGGCAACTGCCCTATAGCCAAGGCCTGATTTCCTGAGCTCGAAAATTCGTCTTATTACATCGCCCTGTTTGTCATCAATGGAGATCTTGCAACCATATCGCCTGACCCTACCAAACTTGTCTAATGAGCCAGACGGGTCATAGATAGGATCAGTCTTATAGCCGTAAACTCTACCACCGGCAGAAAAGCCACGCAATATCTGCCCTTTTAATCCCCGGACCACTTTTGCTTTCATATCGTCCAAATACAACTCATTCATGATGCCTTTAAAGTAGACGGGTATCTTAGCGGCTGATTTTGAAGTATCAATGCCCTCGGCAACTCCAATGATGTAAACGCCTATGTCAGTTAATTCCTGAAAGAGTTTCGAAAATTCTGGCATATCGCGACCAATTCGAGATAGATCATCCACTACAATGTAGTTGAATTTGTCTGATGCAGCGTCTCTCTTTAGCCGACTATATTCTACACGGGCAACATCCGCACCAGAAATGGCTTCATCAATGTAAACCCCAAATATGATCCAACCCTGTTTTTCAATATAAGATTGACATTCCCTTACCTGGTCTGCTGTTGAGTTTTCGCTCTGTGAATCAGTACTGACCCGAGCGTAGATGGCGGCTTTGATCATGTTCATATTTTATACCTTTCCTTTTCGGAAGTCAACGTAACTCAAAGGAATTTAGTATGTAATATTTTCCTAAGTCGAGTTTTGAGTTTAATAAAACCATATAAATCTATCAGCCTTCCCTAATTTCCTTATATTTCCTCTGCAATCGGCAACTAAGCCTCTCACAGGGGGAGATTCGTGCATAGTAGGCCATCACCATATCCCTCAGAATGGAGTATTTTCTTGTCCAAGTATTTCCCTTTTGGATTCCCAAATACGTCTTAAATGGGCAAAGTCATCGGTCAGTAACCAAGAGTAGACGTTCTTGAGGGTGAACTTGTCGGGCGTTGGGCCACTTCCTTCAGTTAATGTGCCAATTTTAAGGATGCTGAGAATATGCAGTATCTTGATGGCGGTATGTTTCGAGATATTCAGAATATCGGTAATCTCGGTCGAAGTAACTTCCCCTCGGGTTGTGCTCTTGTCGGGATTGTCCGGATCGGTCAAGAGGTCGATTACTTGCCGTCGGTCATCGGGCATGCTGGAAAGAGAAACTGCGATAATAAGAGGCAGGTCATCTTCAGTAAGTCTGCGCCGGCCGCTCAATATAGCATGTCCCCGAGCGAGGGAATACAGGATGCTGGAGATTCTCTCCGGACCCTCAATCACCGGTTGAGTAAATCCCTCATCACGGCTGCCGGCATTTCCCTCAAGTGCCCACCAAGCGACTCTGGATCGAGCGCGAGCGGTCAATTCTGCCAGACAGGATATTTTTTCTATTATTTCTTGATCATCATTTTCGATATCCCATGTGATTGATTGATAATATTTTCCTGTCGCTTTATGGTCGATAAGTAACTTCACATAGTCATTGATGGCTAATCGGCAAGCGGCGACTTTCTTTTTAAAATTATCTTTTGATGTAAGGTTGGATGCGGCTCGTTTCATCCTTTCTTTCTGAGTCAGTCGATTATTGGCTGTCAGGAATAGTAGACGACTGCCAAGTTGGCCCATGATGTTCCAAACATTTTGTGAAATGGGAGTTGTGGCACCAATCCAAGCAAAGCGATAATCTCCTTCATAGCCCCTTCGACCATGGGTGCCACTGTCCGTCATAAGACCTTCTCCATCAAATATTCTTGTTAAGATGGAGAAATTTCTTAAGAGGTCTTCTTTGCTGGCGCCGAAAATGGGAGCGAGTTCCGGAATAATAAGGCACTTGTGCTGAATTTTAGGCAGGAGATCTACTTTCCCCAGCTGCTTATCAGACTTGTTGGCGGCCTGAGAAACAAAGGCAGCGGGCGTGAAAGAATCGGTTCTATAAACAATGCTGTGAATACCGTAGAACATACTCAGGACGGTCGTTTTTTCAGTGGAGGGGCCGTCGACAAGATTTAATCCGACGGGATTGACCGGGTCTTCAAGGAACAGGGTGGCGATGGTGGAAAGACAAGCATCCACCAAAAACCAGACTCTTGAGTCAAAGCTGGATTCAATGATCTTTTGAAGTTCAGCGTATTTATCGGCTATGGAGATTTCGTTAAGGTTGTCATCCAAGCCGAATTCTCTTTTGGCGATTTCATTTAATACTGATTTTTCGTTCATTGGATAGGACTTTCTTTCTCATATTTATTTCATAATTGGTTCGGATTATTTCTGTATTGAGATCCTCAAGAAGATATTCGTTGTATTGAGCAATGGAGTGGAATTCGGAAAGACTAAGCTCCCCCTTCAGGAGAGACTTCCTGGCGCATTGAATCTGCCACGTGTAAGCGTGCCTGAGGAGTTCCAAGCCTTTAAGGTCAATTATCAGCTCCAAAAAGCCGGCATCTACTCCGGGCGCTGGAGAGAGCTTGATTGCTCTGATAGGAATTCTTTCAATTGTCATGCCTTGAATATCCTGCCAAGGTACGCCAGCTTTCTCGGCCAGATAATGAATGGCATCCTTGCGATTCTTGTTGAGCAGGATTTCAGTCAGATCAATCAGGCCGCCAGAGGCGCCGCAAGAGAAGCAGATGTAAGTGTTATCAGTGAAGGAAAAGGAGGTCGGATTTTGGCCACCATGGATCGGGCAAGGAATGCGATTGCCTCTGGGTTGAAAGCCACAATCGGCCAATATGTCCCGAATGGTGACTCTGCTCTTGATTTCGTCAAAGCAGATCATCGTCATACTCCCCTGACCTTGACAGCGGCTTTGAGCGAGCGGAGACGGTTACAGAGTTCCAGGGCGGAGACTTTGCCAGTCCCGGTATAGAAGCTATCAATGTCCTTATTATCCGGCGGCGGGTTCAGCAGGAATTTCTTCTTTTGAGGACCGGAATTAGCCAGTTGAACCAAGCGGCATTTCCCGGATGAGATCAGATAAGCTGACAGGTAGATATCTTCAGTCTCATAATTATTTTGGGACACAATCTTCCCCCTTTCCTAATATATTATTTTCTTTCATGTATTCTTCAGCCAGCAAGTGAGCTATGAAATCGATAAGACCCTCGAGCTCGGGCGCGATGCTCGGAAGAGGCTTTTTGATCTTGTCTGGCGAGGATTGCATTATCGGGTGAGCTTTCTGTCTTGTTGTAGAAGTTCCAGCAGACGCTGTCCAGCATTGGCGGCATCGGAGGCGGTTAATATGGGGCAGAAACGGAGGACTCCGGCGGTAGCGCGGGTTAATTTTTCATCTGGCGAGATTCCTTTGCCCCCGGATTGTTCGGTTTGACGGAAGATTGTCGATTCAATTTTATCGAGCCTGCTTTTCAGATCCATAGCGAATAGTCCCCCGTATGCATCAGTAGTTGTTCAAGATCAGAATCCGATGGTACGCTCGCGTTGCTTAAGCGGAGTTCAGCTTGCCTGACAAGATCGGGAGGCGATCCGATCGGTATGGGAGCATAGGCTCTTTTTTCTGTCTCCGGATTAGGCCGTCGTCCTTCGAGGGTAGCGGTGATCATCTCGTGCAGATCATCGTCGGATAAAAAAGTGAGGTTGTAGGCCAGACAGAGTTCCCGATATCGGTCGCCTGAGGTAGCATTCAGGGCATTTTCGATTCTCCCGACTCTTTTATTAAAATCTGTCATGGCTCAGAGCTCGCTCTTTTATTCGTGTTTCCAATTCGGATAAACGTATCTCGATCTCTCCATCCTTGATAGCCCCGATGAGGATATTGGCGACGTAGGCAAGCACGCGGGCTTCATCGGCGGTAATCTGCCCGGAGCGGAATTCATTGATAGTAGAGGCTAAGAGACGACGGGTATCGTCGAGGGAATTAAGGCGAACGGTTTTAAGGGGCTTTCGCTGAGAAGGATCGTCTCCCGCCAGCAAGCTTCTTTATTCGAGCGATCTCGGAGCCTTTCAAGCGGGCTTTTTTGGCCTCCAGGCTACGGGCAGGGTCGTGATGAAAACAAAATTGGGAGTCTTTGCCAGCAGGGGCGGCACAGGGATGGCCGTCGGCGCGGATAAAATGACAGAGGGTCATTTTAATGAAATCCTTTCCTTATTTTCATAATAGATTTCATAAACTTCATTCTATTGGGAATTGCGCTACAAAAGGTGTAGCATTGCTACTTTTGGGGTAGCATTTTAGGGATATTAGAATTTCTTTGGTTGGGTTATCTTTTCTTAATGCTCAGATGCAGAGAAATAAAGGGAACTAAATGCGCCAATCGATTTTTCGTTCAGGCGAATAAGAGCAATAATAGCCTGATCTAATGGAATTGCGAAAATGGAGACCGAGGGCTGGTATATTTTTCTTGATTTGGTTTATCGCCTGGTTTATCGCTTTTGAAGTACTCTTTCTATTCTTTTCTGAGGGGCCAGAAAATTTTTTTTGATTTAATGCTTTGGCATCTGTAAGAGAATGAATTTCTTCTTTAATTTCAGCCTGTCTTGCCTTATTATCTGTCTCTTCTGCAATCTCCAGATCATCAGTTAATTGATGAATCCTCTTATCATAAGCCTTGCTGGCATCGGAGTCGGTTATTTTATAATTATCGTCGAGATTATTGACGATTTCAAGGTCGCTTTCTTTGCCGATTGATTCTTCCGTAGTGGCAGCAATTTTCCGTGAATGCATATCGATTAGTTCAGAGCAGTGAATTTGCTTTATTTCGGAAGGGTGACTCTGCTCTTTTTGGGAAGTAATCAGCTCATGAACATATCCAAGACCGACTGAATCATTGAGAGTTGTGAACTGGCCTTCAAATGCAATTAGCCAATTTTCGCCAATCTTCATGAAAATGGCGGCATCTCTATAATTTTTGGCATAGAAATCTATTAGTGGAATACTGAATGATTCAAGAGAAATTGAATTATCTGGCAATAGAGCTATAATTTTATCCAAAACCTGAGATTGGTTGAATGGGACTGGCACCGATGGTTCGTCATATTGAAGGCCTGATTGCTCGTAAATCTTTTTCATAGATTCATAAGGAATGGGAAGATATGGGAGAGTTGAAAAAATCGATACTGCTTTAAACTGCGCATCGCGATCCGCGATCTTTATGGCAAATTGTTGGCCAAATCTGTCCCCAATATTCAAGAGATCTCTAATCGAACCAATTGGTTTATTGAAGTATAGTTCCAATTCCATTTTTTCAAAATCAGACATTGATTTTAATCTACTAAGTTTCTTTTTGGGCAGATTACGATTAGGCAAAAGGCGATCTTTCCAGGGACTCGGGCAGCCAACAGAAGCGCGCTCAAAATCCTTTTGTATGACCAGAAGATTGAGGAGATAATTAAAAGAATATACAAGAGAATGGGATTTCAGCCAATCATAGTTTAGCAATCTGGATATTAATGTCAAAATATTATATAGGCGTTGGGCAGTAGTTTCAGACATAGTGTCATTTATTAAAAGACGAGGGAGTGAGTCCTCATATTTTAACTCGGGCTTAATGAAACCGGGTAAAATTTGCGACAATACTGGATGTGGGAAAAGAAAGCTAATGATCTTTTGCCCCTTTTCAAATTTCGCCGGCAATAAGGTTTCAAATCGTTGAGGATATTGAAGAATTTCTGCCTCAAGAACAGAGTTATATTTAGCAAGCTCTTCAATATTTGGAGGTCGCCATAGCTCTTGCCCTTCATGCACTACTGGGCGCAGAAGCGGTTCTCTGCGGCCTAATATAAAATTGGAATTGTCAATATACGTTAAGTCTTCGTAATTTATTTCATCGCTGTCATCTGGAAAATATGGTGATACAAATTTGCGGACGAAATCGTCAAGCGGGTGGCGTTCGGGATCCTTTTTCATACTCATTTCCCCCATGTTTTCATATTTATATTTTCTTGGGGGAATATAATATGTTTAAATGTTGATTATTGATCACTATTTGCAAGGGGGAGGCAGAAATTTTAGAGTGCCGCCAAGCATAGGCAAAGGTGTGAATTCTGATGTCCGGCTGGATTCCAGATGGAGTCGGAAAAAGCAGGAATAATGCGGGGTGGAACGGGCAAGGCTTTCTTTTAAGCTCCGGTTTGTAAAAAAACCGGTCGGTTACTTTCAGAGATTCGGATGGTTCACAAGCGGAGTCGCCGGCGCTATG
>CAZCFT010000006.1:0-44578 GCA_964498015.1 uncultured Ignavibacteriaceae bacterium | reverse complement strand
CGCCAAATTTGGCGATAACCCCTGCGCTGTCCAATTTTTCAGGCGGAAGCGCCCCTTTCTGGGGGATATATATCTTTGTCTTATTGGTGACGAGCTGAAAGAGATCTTTGTCGCCGGAGACCACCCAAACCTCCATTCCATTTCTTTCCGCCTCTATGGCCAAAGCGCCGATAATGTCATCAGCTTCATATCCCTCAAGCTCCAGAGAAGACAGATTAAGCGCTTCGGTCGCCTCTCTGATGCGTGGAAGCTGTGCAACCAGCTCCTCAGGCATTTTGGCGCGGGTGGACTTGTACTCATCATACATTTTGTGACGAAAAGTCGGAGCCTTAGTGTCGAAAACAACAGCCATATAATCGGGGTTTTCGTCTCTGATTATTTTAAGAAGTGAATTTATGAAGCCAAAAACTGCGGATGTATTCTCGCCGCGAGAATTGATCAGAGGATTGCGAATAAGAGCAAAATAGGCTCGATAGAAAATCGCGGAACCGTCAACAAGAAAAAGAGTTTTTCCCGTCATCGGTAAAGACCCCGGGAGAGAATGAATTGGCGCACATCTTCCGGAAGGAGATAACGGATCGACTTCTCTTCTCTGACTGCTTTTCTTACGGCGGTCGAAGAAATTTCTATTAACGGCATCTTGAATATTTCCACTTTGTCCGCCCATCTTGAGCGGGCGAAATCATTCTCAAATCCCGGACGCATTCCGACGACAATTTTCACTCGATCCAACAATTCCTCCGGTTTGTGCCATCCATCAAACTGAGCGATATTATCGGCGCCAAGAATCAAACGCCATTCAACCTTCGGATATTTTAGTCTGAGAAAATCAACAATGGCCAGAGTGTAACCCGGGCTTTTCAAATCCTTTTCGAGGTCGGAAACCTCAAATTTCTCATTTGATTCTGTGGCCAGTCTGGCCATCATGCATCGGTCTTCAAAAGATGCCACAGGCTTTTCGGCCCTGTGAGCCGGGTTGAAGGCGGGTATAAAAAGGATTTTGTTAAAATTATGTTCGGCCAGAGCCGATTCTGCCAAAATCAGATGGCCAAAATGTATCGGGTCGAATATCCCCCCCATTATCCCCCATAATGGACTGCTATTTTGTGTCATTGGAGGCATTAGCCGTATTCAGCTTTTGCGAGGTTTTTTCCAGATATTCCTTCGCCCTGGGGACCATAGTATCAGATGGATACAGGCTTATGAAATTATTAAACTTCGCCTGCGAATCAAGATATTTCTCTTGTTTATAGGCTGATTCCGCCAATTTGAAAAGCGCTTTGGAAGCATATTCCGTATCAGTATATTCATCGATCACGAGTTGAAAGTAAATAGATGCCGCCTGATAGTCATCAAGCTTGAAATAGAGAGCTCCATTCTCAAACTCTTTTCGCGCCAGCTTGGTCCGGGCCTGGAGAATAATATTTCGGGCATCGGTGATCAATGGGGAATCAGGGTTGTCAGTTATAAAATCCTCCATCGCCGTAACCGCCCGCTTCATATCTTCTTGATCGAGCGCATAATTCTGCGGCGTGTTTTTAAAGTAGCAGACTCCGGCCATATACTGAGCGTCATCGACAAAATCGGAATGCGGGTAATTGGTATTTAGCCGATTGAACTCCGCCGAGGCCAGTTCATATTCCTCGTTTTCATAATATGACATAGCCAAATAATATTGGGCGGTATCCACCACTGTCACACCCGGAAAATTAAATATTACTTTCTGGAAACCATCGATGGCTTTGAGATAATGCTTTTTATCATACTCCTTCTTGGCCAGAGCGAATTGCTCGGAGGCGGTCGGGGCAGTCTTCACCCCAGGCGCCCCGCAAGCCTGAAGAAGAATCGAGACAATTATCAAAGTCGCGGCAACAAAATAATGCGGTTTCAAGTCTTGTACTTCTCCTTAAGCATTTCATAATTATTCATGATTTTATCCAGATATGATTTGGGAAGCGGGGCATTGAGATGCATTCGATTTCTCATAGCGGTCTCGCCCAGATTGTATGACATAAGCGCCTCTTTGACATCCTTAAACTTCAAAATCAATTCAAAGAGATGCCGGGAACCCATCTGGATATTTAATTCAGCCTCGTTCAGAGTCTTCTCGCCTTTCCAATCAATCCCGATTTTGCCGGCCAGCTCTTTTCCGGTCGATGGTAATATCTGCATTAGACCCTGTGCCCCTTGCGGGGATACTTGATCGCGTCGAAAAGATGATTCCGTCAGAATCAGAGACACCAAAAACAGCGGATCATAATCGTATTTCTTGCACTCCGAGAATATGACTTCAGTCAATTCTCCCTTCTCTTTATCATTAAACCCAATCTGAAAATCTTCTATCACCTGAAGAATTTTCAATTTCTCTTCCAGCTCTGATATCCGTTTGTACTGAAACTCAATCTCTTTATGAAGTCTGAATTTATCCTGAACCAAATAGACGATGAAAGCGGATTGTACCAGATAAACCAGAACAAATAATAAAGCTATAGGCTTCGATAAAAATATGCCTAATTTCTTGTATTTGATCATGGCTTTGCTTTCACCGGAGAGGCAATTAAGTCATACCCTTCTGCCATAATGATTTTGACATCAGCGAAATCACCAGTTTTCAGGTCGCCTCCTCTAACAAAAACCGTTTGGTCGATTTCCGGGCAATCTCCTCTGGTTCTGCCCTCGGCAATATTATCTGATCCAACGCCGTCAATAATAACTTCTTGAATGGTGTCAATCAAGTCAATATTTTTTTTGAAAGCTATATCCTGCTGTAACAGCATCAGCTCTTCCATCCGCCGTTCTTTCTCCTCCTCCACAATCTGGCTGTCGAACTGCCCGGCGGTGGTTCCTTCCTCACGAGAATATTTAAATACGCCGAGACGGTCAAATTGGAAATCCGCGATGAAATCATAAAGTTCCTGAAATTGGTCCTCTGTCTCACCGGGGAAACCGGCAATGAAAGTCGTACGGATAATATTATTCGTTGAAATGTCTCTAATCTTTCGAAGAACCTTTTCAATTTCCAAACGGCTGATATGCCTATTCATGCGGGTCAATATATCATCGTTGATATGCTGGAGAGGAATATCAAAATAACCGAGGGCTTTGGGCGAGAAGGCAATATGCTCAATTAGCCTATCAGTAATCCCTTCCGGATGAAGGTACATCAATTTTATCCATTTTATCCCCTCAACCTTTTCAAGTTCAGAAAGCAATCTGATTATGCCAACGCCATCTTCTGAACCACGGCCATAGCCAGTCCCTTCCTGTGAAACGAGAATTATCTCTCTCTTTCCGGCATCGGCCAGGATTTCCGCTTCTCTGATAATATCGGGCAGGGGGCGGCTCCGATATCGGCCTCTTATTAACGGTATGGCACAATAACTGCAAAATCTATCGCAACCGTCTGATATTTTAAGATACTCATAAGGCAGATCGCGATTAATAAATCGACTCTCCGGCTCAGGGAAACCGCCGTTTCCGCCTGTTCTTAACCCGTCCTGTTTTCCGCCGGTTTTCTGCCCGGCGATGGCCATCGCAATATTTTCGGCTTGATCCAGACCAAAAATGCCGTCAATATTTGGTAATTCCCTTTTCAGGTCGTTATAATACTTCTCCGCCAGACAGCCCGTTACATATAATTGCTCTATCTTCCCTTCATTTTTTTTCTTTTCATAGTGCAGTATTTCCCCGATAGATTCTTCTCGGGCCGGAAGTATAAAACCACAGGTGTTGATAATCACAACTTCCGCCTGCGAATCTTCATGGACAACCTGATGTCCCGCCGAAATCAGGCGCCCGGCGAGAAAGTCGCCGTCAACATCGTTCTTGGGACAACCAAGTTTTTTTATAAAAAATCTCATGAGCGCCTATGGAAGATTAATGACTTCCGTGGAATCCGGAAGCTGAATATGAAAGATACTGCTATCAATCCCATTTAGAATGGTTTGCTTTTTTATGATAACTTCATTAAGGTCGCCGTTGAGATCATGGTAATCAATTTTGGAAATTGCGCCATATTGCGAGTCAAGATAGACATTCAAAGAATCAGGAAGTGATGATGTTCTCTTTTTCTTGAGTATTAGCAGGTACTGCGCATCTCCTTTGACTGCCTTAGCATTATAGTAATTATCCAAATCCTTTAGAAAAAAGAGACGATTCTCGAACTTCTCCCCTTCTTTCAGACATTGTTTTGTCGCCTGCCTGTTTTCGGCAGAGACTTCCCAAATGCATTTGCCGTCAAATAGATAAATGTCCTCGTCTAAACGAGCGCAGTAGCGGCCATCATTGGCGATTGATATCATTCCCGTTGAGCTATCAGCGCTCTCAAATATCTTGGAATGCGAGATAATTTCAACTTCCAGCGTAATCATCGGAGCGGAGGCGAATTCATTCTTAATTTTTTCAAAAAGATCATTCCTCCCCGCTACCCCACATGAAGGGATATAAAGAACCGCAATCAGGATTAAATAATGGAAAATAGTTTTCACAAAGCCTTATACATTTGAGATAGGTTAAGAGTTTTTGTCGGTCAGAGAGCGCGAAGAAGCAAGTTTCTCCAGATATGTTCTGTCCACCAGCACTTCGCGGGCTTTACTGCCATCATAAGCGGACACAACCCCCGCTTCTTCTAATTTATCAATAAGCCTCGCCGCTCTCTGGTAACCGATGCCAAGTTTTCTCTGCAGAAGCGACACAGAACCTTGCTTATGCCTGATAACAGTTTCGGCCGCCTCGTGGAAGAGCGGATCATTGAGATCAACTTCATCTTCGGTTTCAGCCTCGGTTTCAGTCTCCCCTTTTTCGCTTGTTGGTTTCTCCGGTTGAGGGACCTGTGCCGCCACAAATTTGACAATGTTTTCAGTCTCTTGGCTTGATATAAAAGCCCCATGAAGTCTAACAGCCTCCGGCTGGCCCGGCTGGAGGAAAAGCATGTCTCCATTCCCGAGAAGCTTTTCCGCCCCATTGCCATCAAGTATGGTGCGTGAATCAATTTTCGACGCTACCTGAAATGCGATTCTGGCTGAGAAATTCGCCTTAATAAGACCGGTGATTACGTCAACGGATGGCCTTTGCGTCGCAAGAATCAAGTGAATCCCTACCGCTCGCGCCATCTGCGCCAAACGCGTAATCAGCATTTCAATTCTCGTTGAAGACGACGCCATCATCATGTCGGCCAATTCGTCGACAATGACGACAATATAGGGCATCTTTTCTTCGGGACTTGTCTGACGGGCATTAAAATCTTCAATATTGCGTACAGATATCGCGGCCAGCTTCTTGTATCGGCTCTCCATTTCCCCCACGGCGTCAGCCAGTACTTTTTCGGCTCTCTTTGGATTGGTTACAACCGGGCGAGCCAGATGAGGAATGCCGGAATAAACCGATAATTCCAGCATTTTAGGGTCAATAAAAATAAATTTCAATTCCCGTGGATGTAATCTGTAGATCAGAGAAGTGATTATTACATTAATGCAAACCGATTTCCCTGAGCCTGTAGCCCCGGCAATTAATAAATGCGGCATCTTGCCCAGATCCGTTACAAAAGGTTTGCCGGAGATTGACTTTCCAAGCGCCAGTGGAAGTCTTATGCGACCATTGGTATATTCTTCAGAAGCGATAGTATCCTTAAGATAAACCATCTTGGCTTTTAGATTCGGAATTTCTACCCCTACCGCCGCCTTGCCGGGGATTGGAGCCACGATTCTAATCCTCTTGGCCCTCAAAGCAAGAGCGAGATCGTCAGACAAATTGGTAATCTGATTGACTTTTATTCCGGCGGCAGGTTTGAATTCAAATCGTGTAATAACCGGGCCCGGGTATTTATCTATCTGGCCATCGATTGTAATTCCAAAGGTTCCCAGAGTATCTTTTAGGGAGCGAGCCGTTGAAGCCAATTCCTCAGCATCGACGCCGGTCCCCGGTTCGGGATTATCAGCCAGCAAGTCAAGCCCTGGGAATTTAAAATCTGCCGTCTCGGCGCCAATCTTGATCGGCGCTTTCTTCATCGTAATTTTGGCGCCGGAGGATTTTTTCTTTCCTCTTGCTGATGATTTATCAGATGACTCCAATCCTTGTGAATCAATGATTTCATCTGCCTGGATCGATTCATTAACTTCCGTCCCAATCTCAGCTTCCCGTGCGGCTTTTCTGGCCAGACGTTTTTGGCGTCTGCCGGCAAAAATAGAACGAATTCCGCTTATCATCGCGTGCCATAGTTTTCCAATCAGGTGAAAGGGGTTGAGAAATGAAGGAATCCTGATTCTATAATTCAGGCCTCCATAACTGTGTCCAAGCAGAACTAAACCAACGATTATGCCGGCCCCGAGCAGAACAATCGAGCCAATCCCGCCGGTGATTTTCATCAGGTATCCGGTCAAATGGAAAAATATGTACCCGCCATGCGTGTCTTTGTAGTCGATATTATATTCATTCCCCATCATCAGAAATACATCCAGCATCATTGTCAGCAAAATCCCGACGGCGAAAATGAACCACAGCGCCGGCATGATTTTCGATTTCCATTCTCCGGGAAAACTCCTGATGGCCAGAATAATAAGAATTAGAGGCAGATAATAGGATAGCCATCCAAGGAAAAGGAAGAGCAGATAGGATGTATATGCCCCAGCGGCGCCAGCCTGATTTTGGAAGGCAACCTTGAAGGGATTGGCCTGAGTCTGAAGATTTTGATCATCCTGCGATGAATGGGTGGCAAGGGATATCAACAGGAGCAGGGCAAAAAGAATCAGCAGGATGCCCAACAGCTTCTTTCTTTTCGAGTCGGAGGATTTTCTTTTACGTTTTTCCGCCATATAATCTTGGCCGCAAGTTACTCCCCTGCCTGCCTATGGTCAACTAAAATAAAAAAAGGGCAGATGATTGCCCGGTCGTCGAAAGCAGGGATTTTTTTATTAGTTGAATGCGCGGCTAATATCAATAGATTTAAGATATGTTCAGTCGGGTTGTTCTGATAATTCTTGATGCCTGCGGGGTAGGCGAATTGCCTGATGCCGCCGAATATGGCGATATCGGAGCGGCGACTATCCCCAACATAGCTCGCGAACTTGGCGGCCTACATATACCGAACTGCGGGAGGCTGGGTCTGGGAAATATCGTCCCTATAAAAGGGGCGCCGCCCGACGAAAATTCCCTCGCTTGCTGGGGGAAAATGGCTGAGAAATCGCCGGGAAAGGATTCGACCTCAGGCCATTGGGAAATTGCCGGAGTGATTCTCCAAGAACCGTTCCCCGTTTACCCCAAAGGATTCCCTCAAGAGCTGGTCGCCCGATTTGAAAAAAAAGCGAGGGTGAAGACAATCGGCAATTATCCGGCGAGCGGTACGGAAATTATCGCTCAACTGGGAGAGAGGCATCTCAAAACCGGAGAAATTATACTCTATACTTCAGCCGATTCGGTTTTTCAGCTGGCCGCCCATGCAGATATTATTCCTCTTGAGAGACTGTATGAAATATGCGGGATAGCGCGGGAGCTTTTGCAGGGAGAAGATGCGATCGGAAGAATTATAGCCCGCCCATTTATCGGCAGACCGGGAAATTTTGTCAGAACGGCAGACCGAAAAGATTTTTCGCTTGAGCCGCCATCGGAAACATTTCTCGACCTGATGCGGAAAGCCAAAATTCCGACTGTCGGAATCGGCAAAATAGATGATCTCTTCGCTCATCGCGGCCTGAGCAAGGTCGTAAAAACCAAAAACAATGATGACGTAATGAAGCAGATTATAGCCGAAATAAGGTTGACTTCAAGAGGCCTAATCTTCGCCAATTTGGTCGATTTCGATATGCTTTGGGGACATCGAAACGATGCCGAATCTTTCGGCCGGGGGCTGGAGGAATTTGATATCTGGTTTCCCGTCCTGATGAACAAATTAAACGACAGTGATTTATTGATTATTACGGCTGATCATGGCTGTGACCCTACGTTAAAGGCCTCAACCGACCATACTCGCGAATTTGTCCCGCTACTTGCATATAACAAGCTAATAAAGAGGGGGCAGAACCTCGGCGTCAGAGAGACGTTTTCTGATATCGCGCAAACAGTTTCGGAGATTTTTGGGCTTAATCACCGGTTTCCGGGCAAAAGCTTCCTTAAAGATATTGTTCAAACGCTCCGTTGAGCTTATAATATCTCGCAAATATGAAAAGAACTGCAATTGATAATCCGAACCGATATTTTGACCATTCCCTCTTGAAGCCCGAAACCGACCTGAAGGGGATTATCAGGCTATGCCATGAAGCAATGGAGTATGAATTTTTCGGTGTCGCCATAAATCCATATTGGGTGATAGCGGCGAAAAAGGAATTGGCCGGTTCCGGAGTGAAAATTATTTCGGTAGCGGGTTTTCCCCTTTCCGCCAATCGAACTGATGTTAAGATATTTGAAGCTATAAAGGGAATAGAAGACGGCGCTGACGAAATCGACATGGTCGCTAATGTGGGCCTTCTGGCGTCAGGCGACTACCGAACGGTGGAAAAAGAAATTGCAGAGGTTCGCAAAAGCCTTCCGGATTCGATTGTCCTTAAAGTTATTATAGAAGCCCCCCGTATATCGCCCGAAGCCCAAATTAACGCGGTTAAAGCCGTAATCAATGGGGGCGCCCAATTTGTGAAAACCGCCACGGGCTTTTTCGGGGGAGCGACGGTAGAAATAGTAAAAAGATTGAAAGATGCGTCTGCGGGTCAGATAAAAGTGAAAGCATCGGGCGGCATTCGAACGCTTAATGACACAATTGCTTTAATTAATGCCGGCGCCGATAGAATCGGCTCTTCGGCATCAGTGGAGATAATGAGAGAATATTTTGTGGGACAAAAGTAAATGGCGGGTTTTTCTTCCCCGACTTAGCGAGGACTCAAAACTCGTCCTGCTGGGGCTGGACAGAGAACAGTAGAATCAGGCGTTTAATGAATTAAACCCCTACAAAAACGTGAAAGAAGATAATCAAAATAATCAGAAGACGCATCCTCATATAGGAATTCTATTCAAATGCTGTCATATCTATTCGCGAATATATCTGAACAAGAAAGGGACTGCTTTTGTAGGATGGTGTCCCAAATGCGCCGCGAGATTGGAAGTAAAAGTCTCGCCAACCGGATCCAAACGAAAATTTTTTGCCGCTGAATGAGCTGGCGGCTCATGAAAGAAAATGGCCTTATTAAAAGCAAAAATAGTCGTTGTTCCTCTGGGCGAGGTCGATTTTATGATGGTCAACCGTCTCGCGACCAATATCGGCCCTATTTTTGGCCGTTCGGTTGATATCCTCAAAGGGATGAAGATTCCCGACGAAGCCTACAATGTTGTCCGGAATCAATCTTACGCGAGTATCCTGTTAAATAAATTGGAGAGGGTCAAAGCCAACCAGAAAGAATTCGTGCTGGGCGTTTGCGAAGAAGATATCTACCTGCCTGATGAGCCTTATGTAATCGGCCATTCAGATGCCGTTTCAGGGACAGCTATTGTATCGCTCTATCAAATTCGACAAGAATTCTATGGCCTGCCGGAGGACGAGTCGAGAGTCTATGGTCGGCTGTTCAAGCAATCAATTCATCAGCTGGCACATCTTTTTGAAATGACCAGTTGCCGAAATCCAAAGTGCATAAATTACTATAGCCAAGATATGATGGATATCGACAACAAAGGGGAGAAATTCTGCGATATCTGCAGGCGTCAGCTTGTCGAGAAAAGATAGCCGAACATGAATATCACTCAAATCCTTGAGAATTTCAAAAGAAATCCACAAGTGAAAGATAATATTTCCCATTGGGCGGTTATTCCAGCCAAAGAAGGGATATATAAGGACTTCCCATCATATCTTGACTCCCGATTGGTGCAGACACTAAAAAGCAAGGGAATCCATAAATTATATTCCCATCAGAGAAGCGCTCTGGATTCGATTGCGGCGGGAAATGATACGGTTATAGTCACGCCGACCGCGTCAGGAAAAACTCTCTGCTATAATCTTCCCGTGATTGATTCGATAATGAAAAACAGGTCCACTCGCGCACTCTACCTCTTCCCTACCAAAGCGCTTTCTCAGGATCAGCTGACTGAGTTGACGGATCTCATAAACAAGCTTGATATTGATATTAAGACATATACTTTTGACGGCGACACACCCCAGACCGCCCGCCGACTAATCCGCTCGGCCGGGCATATAGTGGTGACTAATCCTGATATGCTCCACGCCGGTATTCTGCCGCATCATACAAAATGGATAAAGCTATTTGAGAATCTGAAATATGTCGTGATAGACGAAATTCATCATTATCGCGGTATCTTCGGCTCGCATCTGGCCAATGTCATAAGAAGGCTTAAAAGAATCTGCGAGTTCTATGGCTCGAACCCGATCTTCATCACTTGCTCGGCCACAATCGCCAACCCCGATGAACTGGCGGAGAGGATAATCGGGCGAAAAGTAACTCTGGTTGATGATAACGGCGCCCCTTCCGGTGAAAAGCATTTCATTATCTATAATCCGCCGGTCATAAACAAACAGTTGGGGATTCGCAAGTCGGCATTGAATGAATCATCAATGCTGGCAGAGATATTTATCAGCAACAGAATACAGACGATCGTCTTTGCACAGTACCGCCTTCAGGTTGAAATACTGCTCACTTACCTCCGGGAGAAATTTTCCGAACCATTCGGGAAAAATATCAGAGTTGCCGGATATCGAGGCGGATATCTTCCAAACCAGAGGCGCGAAATCGAAAGCGGTTTGCGCGCGGGAGAAATAATGGGGGTTGTTTCCACCAATGCTCTGGAGCTGGGAATTGACATCGGGGCGCTTGATGTATCAATAATCTGCGGCTACCCGGGATCAATTTCCTCGGTCTGGCAACAGGCTGGGCGCGCCGGAAGGCGTTCCGGTAGCTCAGTCACAATCTTTGTAGCCAACAGTTCGGCTATCAATCAATTTCTGGCAAAACACACAGCATACCTTTTAAAAAGAACGCCGGAGATGGGGATTATCGACCCGGATAATCTAATTATCAGCGCCAATCATATTAAATGCGCCAGTTTTGAATTGCCGTTTCATAATGGTGAAATATTTCGCCCTGACGGTACTACTGAAGTACTCGATTATCTCGAATCGCAGAATGTAGTGCGCCAATCGGGCGGAAAATATCACTGGTCATCGGAAATATATCCGGCCCAACAGGTGTCACTCCGAAGCGCCTCGCCGGACAATTTTGTGATATTAAATCAAAGCGAGAAGAATCGAGTCATAGGCGAGGTCGATTATTATTCGGCCCCGATCTTTCTTCATCCTGAGGCGATTTATTTGCATGACGCCGAGCAGTATCAAGTGGTACAGCTTGACTGGGAAGGGAAAAAGGCTTATGTGAAGGAAGTGAAAGTTGATTATTACACCGACGCCGAGACCAAATCGGATTTGAAAGTTCTTACGGTAACCGATGATAAGAGGGCGAATGATTGCACTCTTTCGTGGGGTGAAGTGACCGTGACTATGGTGACCGTGCTATTCAAGAAAATCAAATTCCACACTCACGAAAATGTCGGATCCGGGATAATCAATTTGCCTGAGTTGGAGCTTCATACCAATGCCTTTTGGTACTCATTCCCCGGCGATATCCGGTTCAAGCTTAATCTTGAGGGAGAAATCTTCGGCGGGGCATTGCGCGGGCTGGCGAATATTCTCGGCAAAATTGCGCCGCTCTGGGTGATGTGCGACCCACATGATTTGCGCGCCATTTCTCAGGTGCGCTCGCCTTTCAGCGAATTGCCGACCATTTATATCTATGAAAATATTCCGGACGGAGTCGGGTACTCTGAAAAGCTGTTTAATATTTCCGATGATTTATTCCGCGCCTGTTTGGAACAGCTCGAGAGTTGTCCCTGCGTCGGAGGATGTCCTTCATGTGTCGGCCCGGAGATGGAGGTCGGCGAGCAGGGCAAAGATGGGACGATTAAATTGCTCCAATATATGCTTGCACCTAAGATGACAACAGTATGAAATAATCTATGGCTACAAATAGAAAATTATTGAGCATAAATTTGAATTTCTCAAAATGGTACAGCTGGCAGAAACGGAATCAAATTTCTGGAAAAGATAGTTCCGGTGTATATATCATTGCCAAATCCCCAAAACCACCCAATTGCAGGGCAAATCCAAGAGACAAGAATATCATTTATATTGGAGAAAGTTGCTCCAGAACTCTAAAACAAAGATGGAGCCAATTTAATTATTCAATGATGACAGGCCGTAAAAAGCACAGCGGGGGAATATCTTACTATCATCGATTTGGTGATGAAGGGAAAAATCTTTATGTAGCGGCCCTGCCGATTATTGATTATGCAAAAAATCTTCAGCATCTCTTAATACGTTATATCGAAAGAAAATTAATTTTGGATTACGCACTAAAATATGGTTCTGCGCCAAAATTGAACCATAAATAATTCGCACTATTTTATTCATTGTTTCAGTTCTTTATCGAGGCTTTCCCGAACGGTGAACTGACACATATTTTGAAGGGGTTTGCCATCAAGGTCCGGCTATGGCGGAATTCCTCAATTCCTTTTGTAAAATAAGATCCGTCCATTCTTCGTATCAAATTCATAAATTATGAACCTATACCATGACCCATTTTTCGGATGAAGAAAAGCTGTGCAATAATTATTCGGAGAGGCTGGGATTCGAACCCAGGGAACGGTTACCCGTTCACATGCTTTCCAGGCATGCTCCTTCGACCAGCTCGGACACCTCTCCTATCAAAGAATCTCCCGGCTTCAAAATCCGGAGACTGCCAAATTTAGTCAAATTTCGGACAAAATCAAGGATATTATCCACTTATAAGCGTCATCTCTGAAATTCAAGTTTTCAGTCAAAAGCCTGATCCGGCAATTGACGGAATCGAGCGCTACGGACGGATATTGCCCGTGTCAGATTCCTCCGGCGCCCATCATCTGTGGGGTTGACCTGTCCGTCAACTCCGATTATCTTAAACAACAAAAACATGCTTAACATAATGGAGTCTTATGACAAAAGCATCCTGGATCAAAGAATCGTTTGCGGCAGTGACAGTTTGCGACAAAGATGGCATCATAATCGAAATGAACGACAAGGCCATC
Source organism: uncultured Ignavibacteriaceae bacterium (assembly GCA_964498015.1). Lineage (GTDB taxonomy): Bacteria > Zixibacteria > MSB-5A5 > GN15 > PGXB01 > CAWEZN01. The sequence continues at coordinate 31,474 of CAZCFT010000006.1, read as the reverse complement.
GAGACATTCAAGAATTATGGCGGGGATAAATTGATTGGAAAAAACCTTTATGATTGCCATCCCGGGGAATCGAAAAATAAATTGCGGCAATTGATGGATTCTCGTAAAGAAAATGTCTATACGATCGAGAAAAATGGAGTCAAGAAGATTATTTATCAGGCGCCGTGGCATAGAGACGGCCAATTTGGGGGGATAGTAGAAATATCATTTGAGATACCGCGGGAGATGCCGCATTTTATGAGGGAGTGAAACTCCCATAGCGAGGCCATGCTATTTTTTTGCCCGCCACATTATTACCACACCGACCAATAGAAATATCCCATTGATCATCCAGGCGGCCAAGTTGGGATCCAGCTTTTCGTTATACCCAAATGATTGGGTAACCTTATAGGCGACAAAATAAAGTAGCGCAATCCCCGCGCCGAGCGCGAATGAAACCGCTATTCCGCCCCGTTTGGGATTGGAAGCGATTGGTACGCAAATCAGGATTACAATAAAAGACGAGAATGGATACGCCAGTTTAATTTTCAAATCGACCAGTTCCCTTTGATACGGTCCGCCGGTTCGTTTCATCAGCTCTATATAATGCGCGAGTTCTCTGTACCCCATATCTTCCGGCTGGCCGATTGGAATTTCAAAATCGGCCGGCTTATCTTTGATATAGTCGGCAGATAGAGAATCAAAAGCGACAAAGGACTCCCCGGTATCGGAGAATAGCCGCTTTACGCCATCATAAAGCGCCCAGTTCCGTTCCGTATATCGGATTTTCTGAGCCGTGATTAGTTCGGCCAACTTGTTATTTTGCGAACGGTAAAGCTTAATATCAGTTCCTTCCATCTTCGGGATATTGTAGGAATTGATTATGAAGAAAAGATTTTTATCGACCTGCCTGTAAATATTCCGCTGTGATAGAGCGGAATCCTTTTGCCTGTTCTTCATAGTGTACTCTATCATCTCCAGCCGCTTCTTATTCGGCTCGGGGAAAATCTCTTCATTATAATAAATGTGAGCGAGGCTTAAGATAAATGAAAATATCAAAAGCGGGGCGGCGATGCGATATAGCGAAAGTCCGCTGCTTTTCATGGCCAGTATTTCATTCTTGCGGGCCAGAATTCCTATAGTAATCAGGGCGGCCAGAAGTACAAAGACAGGAAGAAATGATTTCAAAATCCAGCCGACGAAATAGATATAATAAGTCAACACCTGTATGACAGGCACATGATTATCGATGAAATCCCGCAATTCCTCAACCATATTTATGGCCATTATCAGCAGCCCAAATCCGATACTTATGGCGAGTAACGACTTGATAAAATGCTTCAGCAGATATCTGTCGAGAACTTTTATCATTTTCTAAAAAATGCAAATAGAGGTTTTTCTGTCACTACTTTAATAAGAAGATACAGTCCGAGTAATCCGACCAGTATATTTGCAGACCACATCGCCAAAAAAGGCGAGATGTACCCTCGATCCGCCAGGTCTTCTCCCCCAATCAAAAATGCCCAATAGACTGTAAAAATGAAAAGCGAAATGGTCACGGCTAATCCCACGCCCCCGCGGCGGGAAAGAATCCCCAACGGAGCTCCGATTAAAATAAACGCAAATGACGCCGCCGGAATGGAATACTTCTTGTATATTTCAATCATATATTTATCCACAACTTTATCTTGTTCCTGAATCTGGTCTGATTCCCTTTGCAATTTGGAATACAGTCCCCGCGTCTCCACTTTCAAATAAGCCAGCGCGCTCGAATCTGTCCGAGCGCTGTCTTTCGGGTAATTCAGGGTATCGCTGAATAGAAACTCCAGCTTATTTCTTATGGTATTTCCCATCCTGACGCCAAAGGGCGCCACCGCATTTTTTGCCTGAACCACCACTTCTTTCATCTGAGAAATATCCATCTCCCGGTCGGTACGGAAAGTCGATTCGGAACGTTTCAACGACGAGCCGACGCCGCCGACATTTATCACCTGCTCCTTGAAATCGACTTTTCTATAATTTGACGGTTCTTTCGTGTCCAGCATATGCAATTCCCCGTCATAAAGCGTAAATTGTACCGTCTGACCATTGTCAATAAATTTCATTAGCCCCGCCCGAGCGACAATAATCCGCGGATGCGCCGGATCCTTGGTTTCGCTGATCCGAACTCCCTCAACCTCGGATGTTGTGTGATTAATCTTATCAATCAAAATCATATATCCGGAGACATCGGTAATAAAAACCCCCGGCCGGAAAGTCAGCGTCGGCCGCATGGAGCGGATATCGCCGGTTAGTACTCTTGCCCTGTGATTAAGGTCCGGCAGGATTTTATCATTAAATTCGATCATGGCGATAGTCAATATCCCCGCCGCAACAAGAAGGGGAATTAGAACGCGCAGAAGATTTATCCCCGAGGATTTAATCGCGACTATCTCGGAATCCGAGGTAAACCGCCCGAATGCAAGAAGAGTCGCCACCAGAACCGCCATCGGAACCGACAGCGCTATCATCCAGGCCAGATTGAGAAATATCAGCTCGAAGACTATAAAGGCGGAGATGTCTTTATCCAAAACCATTTCAACGATTTTGGGGATCGTCTCCAGAATTAATATAAATGTGATGATAAATACAGAGAACAGAAACGGCGGAATATGCTCTGCCAGAATATAGCGGTTGAGAATTTTCATAACATTATAAATATAAACCATCGCAGGCTCCAGATAAAGAAAAAACACTTTACCTGCCGGTTCAATCCAGTTATCTTAATGAGGCTTTATTGTGCAGGAATCTTATGATAAAAGATTTTATCCCGAACGAGACGGTGACCGCTTTTCTATCGGTTCGCAAAAGAGACATCAGAGAGTACAGCGGCAGCAGTTTCATAACCTTCGAATTCGGCGATGCTTCCGGCCGGATTGCCGGGGTCTGGTGGGAGCCGGACAAATTTGCCCTTGAAGAGCTCGAAGAGGGCGCGGTCGTAAAGGCGAAAGGGGTCGTGGGGGATTATAAGGGAAGTCCTCAACTCAAGATAATTAAGCTTCGCATGGCAAAAGAAGACGAATATGATTTATCACAGATAATACCCCGATCAAAATTTTCCGAAGACGAGCTCAGATCGAGAATTATTTCTCTCACTAATAAGATTGAAAATGGGAATATCAAGAAGCTGATTGATTCATTTTGGAATGACCAGCCTTTTCTTGATTCTTATCTCAGGGCCGCCGCGGGGAAACTCTGGCACCACGCCTGTATCGGCGGGCTGGCGGAGCACTCGGCCAATGTCGCCGAGATCTGCCTCGATATGGCGCGAAGATATTCTTTTCTTGATAAAGATTTGCTGATTTTTGGCGGCCTCTTTCATGACATGGGAAAAATTTCGCAATATAATATTACATCATATATCGATTATTCAGATCAGGGCCGCCTGATCGGTCATATTTGCTGGGCCGATCATGTTATCGCCAACAAGGCCGAAATAATTGGCGATTTCCCGCCAAATCTTCTTATGAAAATCAGGCATCTGATTATTTCGCATCAGGGACAGCTCGATTACGCCTCACCGATTGTTCCGCAGATGCCCGAGGCATTTATCCTTTTTTATGCCGATGAAATTGACTCTAAGATGGGTGCGATAGAAAGAATCCGGGATAAAACCGGTTCCGGCTGGTCGGAGTATGTGAAACTGCTCGACCGTTTTCTATATTTCGGGGAACCCGAAAAATAGACAGATATGGCACAAGCCCGCGGCGCTCTGCCTTCACGGGCTTGTTCCCTATATTTTCCGGAAATTCCTTCTGAGGATTACTATGATTCCACTACACCGATCCCTTTATCATCACCAGCGTTTCGCTTGCTTTCTTCTGGTTGTATTCGAACGCCAGATTCTTATAATTGACTATGTCAATTATAGTACCAATCAAACAGATACCTCCGGTGAATAAATAAAGAAGCCCCATCCCTATCTGCTCAAGAAAGAATCGATGCACCCCGGCAATACCGATAAAACCGAGAAGGGTCAATAGAAGCGCTGTCTGCGGGTCTTTTCTTCTGGCGCGATAAAGTGTCGCAAAGCGTCCTGCATTTTGATCGTCCAGACCTTTTATTAGGCCGGATACAAAGACCATCTCGTCCCCCTGAATTTCAGGCAGTAATTGAAACATGTCAGCCATTGGCTCCTCCCTCCAAAGAATATTTAACTTTCTTCAATTTAACAGATAATGTAACAATGCGAAACAATAAAATTCCAAACACAATTATTCCCAGCGGATGGGAAAGAAAAGAGTGCGTGATATCTCCCCGATAAAGATAGGCCAGCGAACGTCCCAGCCCGCATCCCGGGCAAAAATCGATGCCAAGATTATGGAAAAGGCATAAAGAAGTATGATTGCCGACAGGATTAATAAAAAGGGGGACAATCAGAGCCGCACTCCAGAAAAATATTTCCAAGCGATAGGGGCGGGCGAGAAATTTCAGGAATCTTTTCATCGTGCCTTACAACTCCATTTTCTTAATACGGAAGATAACATCTGCAGGTTTTGGGAGCAGGGGCGTATTGCAATATGCCTCTACAAAATCCCTCCAACAAATTATTCAATTCACAATATGTATCGCCTTTTTATTGACATTCAATCCCGCCTCCATCAGAGCCTCAGACAACGTCGGATGAATCGCCATAATATGCCCCAAATCCTCAGCGGCGCCGTCAAATTCCATCAGGACGGTACCGGCATAGATAATATCGCCTGAATGCGGGCCAAAAATATGCATCCCCAGAATTTCATCCGTCTCCGCATCAGAGATAACTTTGGCAAAACCGTCAGTGGCCAGAGTAGCTATCCCCTTGCCGACCGCCCGGTATGGGAATTTGCCGATTTTAATCTTCTTCCCCATTCCAATCGCTTCTTTTTCGGTCAGGCCGATGCCGGCGATTTCCGGGTCGGTGAAAACGGCGTATGGAACAGCTTTCCAATCTGCTTCTGAAGACGATCCGGCGATTGCCTCGATCGCGACTATTCCTTCATGCGATGCCTTATGCGCCAAGAGCAGGCCACCGGAGACATCGCCGATGCCGAATATGTTCGATATATTTGTCCGCATTCTTTTATCGACCAGTACAAATCCTTTGGCATCGAGCTTCACGCCGACCTTTTCAAAATTCAGTCCGGCCGTATTCGGTTTCATTCCGGCGGCAACAAGTACCATGTCAAAAACAAAACTCTTTTTTCCTTGCGGCGTTTCAACTTCAACCTCGATCTTGTTTCCGTTCTTTTTGGACGAGATTACCTTTGACGATAAAAATATTTCCATCCCCTGCTTTTTCAGCGCCTTTTCGGAGGCCGAGGATATTTCCGCGTCAAGCATCGGAAGCACACTGCTTAAAAGTTCTATAACAGTGACCTTGGAGCCGAGTGTATTATAGACTGTCGCCATCTCCAATCCAATCGGCCCGGCGCCTATAACACCGAGATTGGCTGGAATACTCGGCAGATTGATCGCCTCTCTGGCGCCGATGACAATTTTGCCGTCAGTTTTAATCATCGGCAGGTCAATCGGCGACGCCCCGGTTGCGACGATAAAATACTCGGATTCAATTCGTGTATTCAACCCATCCTTGGCAATTTCAATTTCCTTATCGGAAACAAAAGATGCCGTTCCGTCATATATCTTGACACCCATCCTATCGAGAAGAAATCTCACGCCGCTGGTGAGCCGTTTGACTGTATCATCTTTATGCCTCTTAAGCTTCTCGATGTCGATTCCTACATTGCTGGCTTTAAGGCCGATTTTCTCCGAAGCAAGAACCGTCCTTTTCAATTCAGTCACATATAGTAGCGCCTTGGATGGGATGCACCCCCAGTTAAGACAGACACCGCCGATATATTCCTTTTCGACAATAGCAGTTTTCATTCCCAATTGCACCGCGCGGATGGCGGCCACATAACCGCCTGGCCCGGCCCCTATCACAACTAATCTATATTTTTCAGCCATATCGAAATCCTTCATCATGTAGTAGGGACGTATTGCAATACGCCCTCACGGAAATATCAAACCACACCCAGCAACCAGCTGTCGGGGTCCTCCAAAAATTCTATCATTTTCCTCAAAAATTGCACGGCGTAAGCTCCGTCAATAACTCGATGGTCAAATGATAAGCCAAAATTTAGTATCGGACGAATCACAATTTGCCCATCACGCACGACCGGTCTATCAACAATCCTGTGTACTCCAAGAATCGCCACCTGCGGGTGTGCAATGATGGGAGTTGAACCAAGAGCCCCCATCAGGCCTGCGTTAGTGATTGAAAAGGTGCCGGCGGATATTTCATCAATGGAGAGCTTATCAGCATTGGCCTTATCCGCCAGTTCCCGCATTTCTTTTGCAATTTGTAAAATAGATTTTTGTTCGCAATGTTTCACAACGGGAACAATCAGAGAATTCTGGCGTGCCACGGCCATGCCAATATTGAAATATCTCTTAACGTGCAAATTATCTTTTTCGTATGTCGAATTAATCCAGGGGAAATCCTTGGCGGCGAAAATAATCGCCTTCACCATAAAGGGAAGAAAAGTTATTCTGACCCCATGTATCTTCTCTATCTTATCAACATATTCTTTGCGCCAACCAATCAACTTGGTCATGTCGCACTCATCGAAAGTGGTGACATGCGGAATGGTAAAAGCTGATTTCACCATGTGATCGGCGATAACCTTTCGAACGCCTGTGATTGGGATAATATCTTCCGGTTCGCCGTCCGGCCATGCAAAATCAGGTTTCTTAACATCAACTTGGTGGCGGCTGTTGATATATTTTATTACATCTTCCTTGCTGATTCGTCCGTCTTTGCCGGTACCGCGCACAAGACGCAAATCGATAAAATGTTCTCGCACTAACCGTCTTACAACCGGCGACGATTTCGCCGCCTTGATTCCGGCCTCAATAGCATCTTTGTCAACATGCAAACCCATCTGCTCGTGATGAGCAACCGTTCCGACAAATTCCTCGGGAGGCGCTTTTACATCCTGTTCCTGAGGGACCTCTTCTATCCCGCTGTCCGGCAAAGTTTGAAAAGCTTTGGATGCGACCTCGGTCCCCTCTATTTCCATTATTGCAATCTCCGCGCCGATTTGAACGACAGTGTCAAGCGGTACAAGATGCTTCTTCATCACACCGTTATGCGGAGAAGGGATTTCGACATTTATCTTATCGGTCATTATTTCGACAATGGCGTCGTCAATTTTTATTTTCTCACCTTCATTTTTGAGCCATTTTACAATAGTCCCTTCAACGACTGACTCACCCAGCGGCGGCACGACAACTTTATATTCCATCTTTCCTCCCCGGCCTAATATTCCAGAACTTTTTTGACGGCGCTAACGATTTTCTCGGCATTCGGCAGGAAGAAATGCTCCATCGGCGGCGCAAATGGCATCGCCGGCACATCTGGTCCGCAGACGCGCGTAACAGGGGCATCGAGATAATCGAAAATTTCCTCGGCGATAGCGGCGCCCACTTCGGCCATCACGCCGCCCGTTTTTGAGTTCTCTTGTACCAGCGCCACTCTTGAGGTTTTCTTTACCGATTCAAATATGGTTTCCCTATCCCATGGCAATAAGGTGCGCATGTCTATTAATTCGACCGAGATGCCTTCTTTTTCCAATTTCTCAACCGCCTCAAGCGACTTATGACACATCAGACCGTAGGCAACAATAGTGATATCTTTGCCGGTTTTTCTGATTGCCGCTTTACCGATCGGAACCGTAAAATCATCCCCCGGCAAGTCCTCTTTTATTGAACGATACAGCCGCTTATGCTCAAAATAGATGACCGGGTCTTCGCCGCGAATTGCCGACTTAAGCAATCCCTTGGCATCGTACGGCGTGGAAGGCATCAATACTATCAACCCCGGCTGTGAGAAAAACCACTGCTCGTTTATTTGCGAATGGTACAATCCACCGCCCACCTCGCCGCCGCAACAAACTCTTATCGTCATCGGGCAGGTCCATTGCCCGCCGGTCCGATACCGCATTTTGGCCGCCTGTTGAATTATCTGGTCCATTGACGGCGTGATAAAATCGGCAAATTGAATTTCGGGAATCGGTCTCATCCCAACCAGCGCCGCCCCGACACATCCGCCGACAATATAGACTTCAGAAATCGGCGAATCAATGACTCGATCCGGGCCGAAACGATCTATCAGGCCTTTGGTGGCCTTAAAAACACCGCCGTAGAGACCGATATCTTCGCCGATCAAGAATACTCGCTCGTCACGCTCCATTTCCTCGGCCATCGCCTCGGTAATAGCCTCGATAAATGTCGTCGTTTTCATTTATTCTCCTGAATTTTCTCTTTTATCATATCTCATTTGGAAACCTTAGATTTCTAATCTTCTGACTGGGAATTTATCGGAATAGACATCATTATATGCCTCTTCCGGTTCCGAATACTTGGTTGATTCAGTCTCATGCACCGCTGTTTCAATCTCATGATCTATTAGTTCCACCAAGGCCTCTCGCTTTTCTTTGGTCATAAGCCCCAGATCAATAAGAAGCTTTTCGGCTATCAATACGGGATCTTTCTTTCTCCATTCCTCAAGTTCCTCAGAGCGTCTATAATTGGCCGGGTCGATTTCGGAATGCCCATACCAGCGATATGTTCTGCATTCAATTAGAGTGGGCCCCTCGCCCCGCCGGGCTCTTGCGATTGCGCCCGCCGCCGTCTTATGCACCACAATAACATCGTTGCCGTCAATGGTGACGCCGGGGAAACCGTAGGCCTTGGCCCGGTCCGCAAAATTTTCAATGCCCGCCTGAAGGGTAGAAGGAACCGATTCGGCCCAAAGATTATTCTGGCAGATATAGATTATTGGGAGTTTATGAATCCCTGCAAAATTAAGCGCTTCGTGCCATCCGCCGCGGGAAGTACCCCCCTCCCCGAAAAAGGCGAGGGCGACATTATCTTTCTTCTGAATCTTGAAAGCCATGGCGCACCCGGTCGCCACTACTGTCTGACCGGCGACAGTAGATGCAGGAGTGATGATCCCCTTTTTGCGCGACCCATAATGGCAGGGGTGGGATTTCCCTTTATCAGGGGAATTCAATCTCGCGTAAACCTGACCTACGATTTCAGCAAGCGGGACGCCTTTAGTGACATTGGCGCCTATCTCCCGATGCGAGGGGCCGATTATATCATCGTCTCGCAGGCCATAAGTTGGGCCTACTGTGGTCGCTTCTTGACCGACTGCTGAAAAATATGTGCCGGCATACCGTCCCTGGCGAAAAAGCTTTCTTAATTTTTCGTCAAGCATGCGGGTTTTTAAAAGACATGTATAAAGCCCAAGCAGGGTCTCTTCAGGTAATCCAATCTGCTTCAATGACTGCTTATTGCCTGATTGATTTCCAGCCATTTATCCTCCAAATATTTAATCATATTCCATTCTTATTATCGACTTTTCCGCTAAAATATCTCAATTGGCGTTCGCAATTTACATCACAGATTCCACTTTCATACATCATCCGGAAATGGCCACGGCGGCAGATTGCATCTTCGCGGTTTATCCTCGCGAAGTCCGAGCGCATAATCAGCCTGCATCAATTTGTGTATCTCCCTTGTACCTTCATATATTGATGCCCCCTTCGAGTTGCGATAAAATCTTTCCACCGGATATTCGTCGGAAAAACCGTATGCGCCATGTACCTGAACCGCATCTGCCGAGGCTTTCTCCGCCTCCTGACAGGCAATCCATTTGGCCAGCGATGTTTCTCTGGTTGACCTGACCCCTTTATTTCTTAGCCAACCGGCCCTGAGCCAGAGAAGTCGCGAATATTCATATCCCGCCGCCATATTGGCGATCATCTCTTTGACCAACTGGTGTTCCGCAATAGGGGATTCAAATGTCTTTCTTGTATGTGAGTAACTGACGCTGGCGTCAAGACAAGCTTTAATCAGCCCGGTTGAACCGGCGGCAACAGTGTATCGCCCCTGTTCAAGGCAAAACATGGCGATGCCGAACCCTTCGCCTTCCTTTCCAACAAGATTTTCTGCCGGGACTTCAACATCCTGCAATGCAATCGAACCGGTATTGCCCGCTCGGACGCCCAATTTACCATGAATTGTGCCGGAAGTAACTCCGGGGAAACTCCGCTCGACAATGAAGCAGGAAATGCCGGTATGGTTTCTTTTCTGCTTTTTTTCAAGGTCAGTCCAGGCAAAAATCAGAAAATTGTCGGCAACAGCGGCCATACTAATCCACATTTTTTCGCCGTTCAAAATATATTTATTCCCACGCTTAACGGCGGTGGTTTGAATACCGACCACATCGGAACCGGCATTCGGTTCGGTCAGGCCGAAAGTGGCTATTTTCGACCCTTTCACCTGCGGAATAAGATATTTCTCTTTTTGGAATTGATTCCCCCATGAAAGCAAAGTCAACGAATTTAACCCTATATGAACCGAGAGAATCACCCGCGCCGAAGTATCGATATATTCCAATTCTTCACACGCCAGACCGAGAGATATATAATCCAGTCCGGCTCCCCCGTATTTCTCGGGGAAGCAAAGCCCCAGAATATTCAATTCCGCCATCGCGGTTAAAACCGAAGGGTCAAATTTCTGCGAGCGGTCATTCTCCTGAATTTTAGGAGCAATATGCCGACCGGCAAAGTCACGACACAGGGACAGCGCTGAATAATGGTCGTCGGTTAATTCAAAATCCATACTAATAGCTCCTTACGGATGTCGTTTCCTTTGGGCAGTTGCAATCATACAATTAATTCAGAGCAATATCAATAGAAAAATCTCAGAGGGTATATCAGCATCCCTTCTGAACCCAATAATAAAAATTGCGGCCTCATTAATGCCGCAATTTTCAAATCCCCTCTTACTGATAAACCAACAACCGCTCTCTTCAACAAATACTCCCGACTATTGCTACTTTGCGAATTCCTTGAATCGTTCGTTGATTCGTCCCCAGTGAAGGTTTGCAAGAAAGTCATCTATATATTTTGCGCGCCCCGGGCCATATTTGTGATAATACGCATGCTCGAAAACGTCAAGAGCAATCAAGGGAATTCCTCCCCAGACGGCGCCATAATGATGCTCATCGACCAAGATATTCAGCAGGCGGCCGCTATAAAGTTTATCAAATACCAGCACGCCCCAGCCGGACAGTTTGGCCGCGATGGCAGTTGCCTTGAAATCCGTCTTCCAGGCATCAAAACTGCCGAATTCCTTTTCAATGGCCGCGACAACCTCTTTGCCTTTGGATGGGTCACCGTCGCCGCCGAGGACTTGCCAGTACAAGTCATGCAGTACCGTGCCCCCGTGGTTCCAGGTGAGGCGCCGCTTCAATTCCCCGATGGCAGAGTAATTACCATTGGCAGTCGAACGATCCGCCTTTTCAAGTTCAGCTTCAATCTTATTTAAAAATGTGACATACCCCTTATGATGCGTGTTGTAATGCCAATCGGTCGTTTCTGGCGACATTACATTTTTCAGCAGTTTTTTAGCCTCTTCATCGGAATAAGGGCGCGGATTGAATTTCCATTCGTATGACATAAAAATATCTCCTCTATCTGATTATATTTTGCCTACTAAATCCAGACCCGGTTTAAGCGTCTTTTTCCCCGGTTCCCAGCTTGCCGGACAAACCTCACCGTCATGCTCCCTGACGAACTTGGCGGCCTGAAGTTTCCTGAAAATTTCCTTGGAGCTTCTACCAATGCTATTATCATGTATTTCCATTGCCTTCAGGATGCCATCAGGGTCTATGATAAATGTCCCGCGAAACGAAAGTCCCGCATCTTCTATATAAGTGCCGAATTGACGACAGAGCTTTCCGGCCGGGTCAGCCATCATCGGATATTTTATCTTTCTTATGGCCGGGGACTCATCATGCCAGGCTTTGTGGACATAGACCGTGTCCGTGCTGATACTAATAACCTCCGCCCCTTCTTTCTTAAACGCTTCGTAATGCCCGGCAGCTTCCTCGAGCTCGGTCGGACATACAAAGGTAAAATCCGCCGGATAAAATAAGAGAACGACCCATTTCCCTTTGTAGTCGGAGAGCCTCAATTTTTTGATTTTCTCATCCTGAAAAGCGTCCGCTTCAAAATCAATAACCTTTTCGCCAATTTTCACCATGATATTTTCCATCCTTTCCATTTTATTGCCATCTGTTAATAATCTTATTCACTTCAATCATTTACCTAACTTATTGAACTTCATAGACTGCGATAGTCAATAATTCCTAATAATACATCAAATACAATGAATTAACGAGAATTGTTCCCCACCCCCAAAAAATATTTGATAATTCCAGCTTATTCAATAAGAGCGAGAATAGAATCAGTCAAGAAATTCCCAAACTAAGCCGTAATAATTGAATCGCCCGGGTATCGTGTAATACTCGCGGGATTGATACTCAAGCGAAGGGAGGTCCTGAAATATATAATAGAAGCGAAATGATTTTATTCGGAAAGATAATTTCATATTAATAATAGGCTTCTCTCCCAATCTTGTTTCCAGAGGACCAAAATAAGGACCGGCATAACTGCACTCGATATAACCGTACAAGTGCAAGTCAAGATTCTGGATATGATGATATAGCTCAAGCCCGGAGAATAGTTGATAATCCGGCGAATACCATGAAGCATCGTCATTCCCTTCTTTCATGTAGCGATAACTCCCTCCGGATGACAGATGCAACCAATCGCCCCAGGACAACCGCTTTTTGGCCGACCCAGCGGCAAACGTGATATCCTTGTTTTGGGGCGCGAAGCCTGTGACAATCATCCCCGATGTATCTTTTGGATATTCTCCCTGCCAGTCGATGCCGTTGAATATTTTTCCGCCTGTAATCGACAGTACAATGTCAGACCCTGTTTTCCCAAGACCGGCCGCGATATTCCCAATCAACTGTTTTTCGGACTTGATGTTTGAATTCCCCAATTCCAAATAATCGAGAACGCTCCCCGATAAAATTCCGGTCATTTGCGGAACCAGATAAAGCTCATATTGTCGGGGTAACTTTGTGGCATATCCGGCAGAAGCGCTCAGATAATAGTTCGGGGAATTGATTAGATATCCCAAAGCCGCTGAAATTCCGATGTCAAAACCCTCAACCTTTTCGGCCTTAATAAACGCAATCGCCGGGTGAGGACTATCCCCCGATTGAAGCCGAACTTCTAAATCACTGCGAAATCGCTTCTTTTTCAATCCCGAGTCATTATACTCATCATGGGTAATTACCGCTTCGGTCATCAGATCGGCATTCCCCAATTTTCGATCATGCGAAACGCTGAAGGAGTTGTCAAGAAGATCAAGATTGCGTTGATATTTTGTGGAATATTCATCTAATGCAGATTCGGATCGTTGATGCCGAAATTCAAGATGGGTCGTTCTCTCAGCGGAATGATAAAGGTCAAGTCCGGCGGTGAGGTCCCTATCGCGACGACTTCTTTCAGGCGCAAAAATGGAAATATCCGGCTGGACAGTATAAATCCCCTGCCGATGGTACAATCGCCCGCTCAAATCCAACCTGATGCGATCATTAAGAGGATAGAGAATCTCTCCCCATTGGTGATAGGAATCATCATTCCGGTAACTGAATACGCCGTCGGCGCGACGGTACTCCACTCCGGCGCGAAATGACCGTCCATTAAGATAACGACGGGCAAACAGGACTTTCGTGTTGGCATACCCGAAAGACCCTTTATCTACTATTAATCTTGATTCGGCTCTCGTGGCATCAGGGCGGCGAGGAATCAAAAAAACCGATGCCACCGCATTATCGGCTCCAAATGCCAGACCGAGGGGGCCTTCGATATTATATACTCTTTCAACCGAGGCGATCGGGATATCGTTGAAGTCAATCCGATTATCGGGCTCGGGTATATGCTCCAGCGGATGCAGGGTACGGCCGCTAAAGATAACATTCACTCTATTACCAGGCAAACTGAATGGGGAAACGGTCGTCCTATATGGAGTAATTTGCTCTTCAACAATAAAATTCGATGGATTTAATTTTAGGAAGCCGGCGGCATCATGTTGAAATGAACGAGTTGCCTCATCGGCAAGATTAAATCTATTAATCAGGAAGCGTGCCGCAAGAGAATCATTGGAATTGTAATAAATGGTCGCCTTCTTTATTTCGGTTGAGTCGCTGATCTTGCTTGATTTAATTTCCGGCGCAAAGGCAGAATCCGCTGTAATTAGAGCTGTATCCTTCTGAATCAAGTTACTCTGATCCTGAGAAAATACAGCATACGGCTGAACAAAAATTGCCGCCAGAGAGATGGCCGCCAATATTTTCATATGGCCGTCCTTTTTTCTTTCTGGTACAAGAAAACCAGCGCCGGATAAAACATCGGGAATATTATACAATTTGAGATGATCGTAATCAATGAAAATGCAATTCCGCCAATTAGACGCGGCCAGAATGGCTGATACAACCAGGCATCCACAATATCGACGATTAGATGATACAATAATCCGGCCAGAAGCCCACATAGGATCATGACTATGGTTGACTTAAATGTATATGAACTTGGCGTAAGTATTTTTGATGCCAGAGTTCCTATCAAGGCCGAAAAAGATATACCGACCAATTGTGAGATAAGAAGAGGCAGAGGCGCGGGACCCATCGGACTAAAATTCGACCATAGAAAAAAACCTATCACCCCCACACCAATACCCGGCCATATACCCCAAAGAAATCCCGAAGCAAAAACAATAAAGAAAGCCGGGTTGACATTATATAGAAAAACCGCAAGATAGGAAAAAATAAAAACCAGAGCCGCAAAAACCGCGACTCTGGTGATTATCTTGAGCCCCGAATTCATTTTATGACAGCCAGCTTATACTTCTTGACAATTTCCTGCGAAGTGTCGGGAGCCTTAAGCTTGGCCTTAAGCTTGCAAATAGCCAAGTATATGCCGGGAGCAACCTTCTTGCCGGAGGCGTTATCCAGTCCCCAGGAAACTTCCGTTCTGGCCTGACCATCCGCCCCGGTGGCTGATAATTCATTTATTTTCTCGCCGGCAATATCAAAAATAGAAACCGTGATGTCAGCCCCAGGCGGACTTAACCACGCTTTGTTGGCCGAAAATGTGGCATAAAAAGTGACGGTATCACCAACGCAGGGATTTGGATACGGGGAGCGAAAGGCATAGAGGGTCGTGTCGGGAACTAAATCCTCAATCGACGAATCAGCGATATAATATGAATATTCGTAAGCGGCCGGAAACGATGAATTGTTTAGTGAAGTCACGGTCGGTATGGTAATGATATGGCTATAATCTTGTGTGGGCCAAACTGCCTTCAGTTTTCCATTCGGCGTCAGCGCACATTTATGAATGTCAGCCGCTTGTGTACTGCTGATTGGAAATGCCACAGTCGTGACACCCCACGATTTTCCATCAGAAGTGTCGCCGAAGAAAATGACTGTCATGGTATCGAGAATCAATTGCACAGCGGTCAAGTTTATATAATTTGCGCTAAGGTTTTGTGGAAGAGGCGTCGTGAAATATTCCGCCATGGAATCAGGAAGCATCCAAACCGGATATTCGCTGTGGATCATGAAAATGGTATCGGAGGCAGTTGGATAGAACTCCGCTTCGGTATATTTATATCCCGCCGGCGCCCGCGAGGCCCTGCTTCCCGTGAATAGATTCCAGACCGCAAATTCTTGAAAAGCGTCGCCAAGATGATACTCGCCCCCCGAGATTTCCGATATTGATGAATCCGCGGCTCTCAAGAACTGAGGCCCTTTTCCAAAGTCGCGGCACTTCTCCCAGATTTTTCGTACAATAGAAATAGAGTCTTTATCAAATTTCTGCGTAAGAAAAAGCGGGAATAACATCGCCCCATAGGGATGAAGCTGACGCGCGGCTGAATAGTCTTGAAGACCTATCCAAGGATAATTAAGATACGACGGGAGATAGCCATAGTAATCGTTGACATAGGAATATGCCATCTCCTCCATCCAGACGGCAGACATTTCCCACCAATAAAGCTTGGGACTCTGGTCCGTGCCTTCATATTCAGTATGATCCATGCCGAAATGGATAGCATGGAAAAATTCATGTGCCACAGTAACTCTCACCGCATCAAGAGGACGGTCGATGTACGGATAGAAGTCAAAATTGTTATCTATTACAATGAATGATGTTTTCTGCTGTTTATTATTATCAAGAACTCTTTCCCCCTGCGTGTAACCATAGCAGGTCAAACCAAGATTAGCTATGTATATGTCATAAAGGGAATCACCCCCTTCGGGATAAAAACCGTCTTTAGGCGGCTCCGGAAAACCCAGATGATTGATCTCAAAATCCCATACGGAATCAGCTATCTGCCCCACCTTGTTAACATAATCGGGGACTCCATCTCCCCCGCCAATTGTATCAACCCCGGGCTGATAAACAGCGTCGTCGCCGACAATTGCATAATGAATCTTAAAGCGGTTGGCCGGAGAAACATAGGCGAATGGCAAAACCGGTCGAGCCTCGGCTTGAGAGACAAGCTCTTTATAGACGCCGGTGAAATTGTCGCGATTAATGAACGCCTCGAATACAATTGATGTGCCACAGTGAGGGAGGTTCATGACGCTATCATACGAAGCCGGTCGAGGTCCAGCGCCGTGCAAATAGTTTAGACGATCAACCAAATCCTGTTGATATTGTATGCTTAACTCAGCCGAGAGCGCCGATCCAATCAACCCCAAAAACAAAACAGCCAAGATGACAAATGCTCTTTTCAAATTCAGCCTCTATGGATAATATTGAGTTTTTCTTTCATCGCTATCACTAATTCATCCGGCACAGATTGCGAACCGATCATACCAAATCGCCCCTCGCGGCCATGGTAATCCGAACCGCCCGCAATCAGGATATTCTTGCTCTCTGCAAGGGCGCCAAATTTAAGCCTTAAGTAATTCGAATGGTTGGGATGATAAACCTCTATTCCATCCAGACCCATTTTGACAAATTCGTCCAGATATGAAACAGCATTCCCAATCCCCGGATGCGCCAAAAATGCCAGCCCCCGTGCGTCATGAATGAGGCCGATTGCTTCCGCAGGACCGATATTCTTCTTCGGCACATAGGCCCGACAATTATTCCCGATATACTTTCCAAAAGCAGATTCATAACTGCTTACGGCTCCGACTTTAAGCAATGCGTCGGCAACATGAGGACGACCAATGGCCGATTTCCCCGCTATTTCCTGAACAGTCTCAAGAGATATCATTATCCCCAAATCTTTCAGCTTCATTAACATCATTTCGGCGCGACGGTTCCGCCGCACCCGACATTCATCCAATGCGCCATTTAGAACATCAGATGATGGATCAAAATAATATCCCAGAATATGAATGTCGTCATTGTCTTTCCCCGCCGAAAGCTCTACTCCGGGTATCAACTCCGGATCATCGATGGTCATCAGTCCGCGGGTTTCAAAATACCCGCCAACATTGTCATGATCACAAATCGCGAAGGCGGTAAGCCTCTTTTTCCGCACAATCTCCAATACTTTTCCGGGGGATGCCAATCCATCAGAAAATGATGTATGAATATGCAGGTCGATTCGATTGGACATCAAAATTTACTTTCCACAATCCCTTTTACTGCTTCGGCGAGAGAAGTACTTCTCTCCTGAAGAATCTTTATTTCAGAACTAAGCTTTTCCACAAATTCCCGGTCATTCAACCCGCCTATATTGATTTTCACATTGTAAATGGCGCCTTCAAGAGCGGCTTTGGCCATGAGAGCCGACACGCCTGCATCTGATATTGAATTAACATTCCCTTTTTCGGCCACTTCTTTAGTAAGCTCTAATACCTTTAACGCCATTTTGGCGGTATCCAATGGCGCCAGAGCTGCGATTTTTGTGGAAGCTATAATTTCCGCATCCCTCTTTTTGGCCTCAACTTCGCTGTCTTTGGAAAGTTTTCTTGCGGCCATCACTTTATCGAACGCCTCGCCATCTTTCTTTATCATCTCCGTTAATTCGGTGCGAAGAGCTTCCGATGCATCGCGAAGCCTTTTCATATCATTCTCAACTTCCGCATACTTCTTCTTCCCTATCGTCAGACGGCAGACCATCGCATCAAGCGCGGCCGCTAATGCGCCCGCGGATGCCGCTACTGATCCTCCCCCGGGAGTCGGCGCTTTCGACGCAACCTCGTCATAGAAATTTGCCGTCGAACTTTTTCCGCCAACATCCGACCGGCGCATTTTTTCCTCCAGTACCTGATTGGCGGAAAAATTTTCGAATCTCAAATAGAAGTCGGCGACATCCAGTAGAGCTTGCTGGGGAACCAATCCGACAATTTCCGAAGACAAGACATTGACGCCATAGCGCGCCGCTTCGGATTTGATGGTTTCAAAAACTCTAAAAATGGGCGTCTGTGTATAGTTGACCAAATTCATGGAAACCTGAACCAGATTCCTCTCTTTAATCGAAAATCCCATCGCCTTGACAAAACGATATCCTCCCTTGGCAAATCGAACAGCATTGGCAATCTTGCGCGCGATTGAGACTTTGTCCGTATCCAAATAAACATTGAAGGCGACCAGAGGAAACCTTACTCCGATGGCTGTAGCTCCGGCTCTCAGATTCATTTTGGCGGGCCCATAATCCGGTCTCCGGTCAGGAGCAGTCTCAATCTCGTCTCTAATTCCCTCGTACTCCCCCCTGCGCACATCGGCAAGATTTTGTCTCTCCGGTCTGGTGGCGGCGGATTCATAGAGATAAATCGGAATCTGAAGCTCGTCGCCGACCCTTTTCCCTAATTGATGTGCCAGCTCAACCGCCTCGCCCTCCGTGAAATCAGCAAGCGGGATAAAAGGACATACATCGGTGGCTCCCATCCGGGGATGTTCCCCCTTGTGAGTTCGCATGTCGATTACTTCCGAAGCTCTTTTTATTCCGCGGAAGCAGGCTTCCACAGCATCCTCAGGGGGGCAAACAAATGTCACCACGGCCCGATTGTGATCGCCGTCCATCTCGCTGTCGAGTAATACTACAGATGGGACGGAAGTTATCTCATTTATTATCTGGTCCAATACTTCTTTTCTTCTGCCTTCTGAGAAATTCGGCACGCATTCAACCAGTCTTATCATTTATCATTCTCCATTGACTTGCTTCTTTTTTGCGGAAATATACGATTTTAGACCCCAGGCCAGAAGAGGAATCATTATTTCATGATGTCCGATAAAATTAAAACCCCGACCGCCCGATTCTGTGGGGCGCTTTACGACATTCATCATGGGCCGATAGTGATATATCATGTCGAAATTAGCCGTGGTCAAATTACTTTTCTGCTTTTTTAGATTTCTCGCCACAGTCAAAGCCTTGAGAAATACTTCAGGCAAGATAACTGCAGAACCCAAATTAGCGACGACCCCGCCCCTATCGGCCTTTATGAGCAGATTGGCCAGAATTTTGAAGTCTCTATACGATGCTTCTGCGGCCAGGCCGGGATTAAAAGTCGATTGCTGGTGAACTATATCAGTCCCGATGACGATATGCACCGTGGCGGGTATATTAAATTTATCGGCGCATGCAAAAAGAGAATATTCCTTGTATCTGGCCCTTCTTTCATTGATAAAGCGGCCCGCGGCTTCGCCAAGTCCAAGAGAATATTTGTCAGCCAGATTTACAACTTCAGCAAACCATTCACCGGTCAAAGCCGACATACCAAAACTCCCGTCTCGAAGCCCCTCGGCGACATCTTCGGAAGTCTTGCCGATAAAAGCCAATTCGAGGTCATGAATTAACCCTGCCGAGTTCATGGAAATTCCGGTAACAATCCTGTTTTCAATCAGGTCAATTATGATCGGCGACAATCCCACTTTGATTACATGGGCGCCCAGCATCAGGTGCACCGGGAAATCTCTCTTCCGCGCGACAACAACCCGTTCTATGAATTCGACCAAATCAGTCGCTTTTAGAAATTTGGGAAGAGTATTTAGAAATTCTTTGGCGGAATAGCTATTGCATATCTTGGCGAAAGAAGAAATCTCCGCTTTGCTCCTCCGTCGAGCGAGAGACACTGACTTAACCTTATCCAAATCCACCTGTTCGAAACGGCTCATATTTTTAAATCCGGCTTTCGACGGAAAATCTCAAAAGTCGAGAATCTCTCCCAGTTTGTAATCTGTCAATTCTGCGGAGATAGAACCAACCAATACTCTCGATTTCATCAAAACGGGAAGTTTCAGACGATCGTCTGTCAGCCAGACAGTCAATTTCCCCTCATTCTTGAAAATTCCCGATGTTAAGAGCAGAGGCTCCACGACAATGCAGTCGAATTTGCCGGCCTTGACCCTGATAGATTCCTTTCTGTGGACTTTTACTTCCATCGGGTACTTCTTGCCGTCGGTGAAATTGTCAACAAAAATCGACTGCCCCACTTTCAGCTCTTGAGTACGGACGTAATATAGTACAGAGAGCGCATCTTGCACATAGGGAGCGACGTCTATAGTATCCTTGTCATAAAAGACTTTATGAATCAACTGATCAAATTCGTAAGTTCGATGCGCCCGATAAGTTCCCTCGCTCAATTGTTTGTCAAACCGCCAGGAATAAATCCCGGCCGCGTCAACGATTGATTCGATTTTGTCCTCCACCCGATAAAATGAAGAAAAGAACTTATTGGAATTGGCTGTAGATATTATCTGGTAGCAAGGGCGATTATTATACTCGGTTACGTCGGCGACTTCCATTGCTGCAATACCGGCGTTTATAAATCCATAATTGATATCAAAAGAAAGCTTCTCACCGAGCCCAAACGCGATATTATCCGTAAATCTGTCAAGACCGCTATTTGGTAAATCCGGCAATTGACGGACCGGTTTCGATTTGTCATCTACCGCCTGCGCCTCTGCCGAATTGATCGCCAGACGAACAATCAAAATGCCGGAAACAACAACTGCCAACAATGTCGAGAATATAATTACTCTTTTTGCCATGATGACTAAGTTGCTTCGCTTTTCTTTTTGACCATCTTAATTATGCCCGGAAGTATCCTCCCCAACTCCTCCCCTATCTCAAGAAATGTCTGATTATATATATCCAGAGAACCGCCTATCGGATCAACCACACTCTCCCCTTCGTATCCCGCTTCCGGATAATTTTTGATAAGAAAAGTCCTCGCTTTTGCTTCCGGAGACAGCCGAAAAATCTCATAGCAATGAGACGGTGTCATCGCAAAAATTAGATCAGCTTGTTCAATTAATTCCGTAGTCAGGGGACGGGAGCGATGCCTGCTTAAATCGGCATCCCAGATTTTTGCGGCTTCTATCGCATAAATGGTCGCGGGAAATCCTGAGGCCGCGGCAGTCCCCGAAGAATAGACATCAACTCCTTCGATTTTCTGATTTTCGAGAAGCTTCCTTAAACCGGCCTCAGCCATTGGCGACCGACAGGTATTGCCCGTGCATACAAACATTATTCTGAAAGTACTGCTCATGCTGTCCCCACAAGGCAACGGGAAATGTCCAATTCACAAATTGCTCCTACTCGCAAAATATTATATCCATCTTCCGAACAATCCACGACCGTTGATGGTTTCCCTGTCAGAGGGCCGGCATCAAGATATAAATCCACTCCGGAGCCAAAAAGATTGACAATTTCTGAAATGGTCGCCTGTTCATCGCTACCTGAGAGATTGGCGCTTGTTGCGGTTAAACCAAAATTGATATATTCCATAATTCCGGCAATGACTGCGGATGATGATATTCTGATGCCAATTTTTCCATTGGCAACAATCGGCGCCGGGCGCGAAACTGCCGCCTTCAAAACTATCGTCATCGGTCCCGGAAGAAATTCTTCCGCCAATTTCTTGGAAACATCATTTTCCACGCCGAATTTCTTTATCTTATTTCTTTGACCGACAAAAATGGCCGTGGGAAGGGTTGCTTGCCTTCTCTTAAGATTGAATAGTCGTTGCAATGCGTCATTACTGTCTATCGATGCAAGAAGGCCATATCTGGTTTCGGTCGGAGCCGCCACGATACCCTCATTCCTTAGTACTTCCGCCGCAGATCTAATTAAATCCGGGTCCGGTCGTGAATGATTAATGCCCCGGACTATCGGCTGAATTGCTATCATGTTTGATCAATTTCTCCGTAACGCCTGATGAATCGACCGGAATCGACCGGAAAACAGGTTCGTCAAGCGTCTTTATATTTACATTGACCCGCGCCACCCAGGCCTCAGGATAGCCTGCTTCCCTGACTGTCGGCAAATATTGTTCTGCTTCTTCGCGAGTCAAAAAATTTCCCACACGCACTTTATAGTACGGCACTTCATAATCGAGCCATGTATTGCCGTCAAAAACCTCCTCGGCGATGCCTAATTCCCTTGAGGCCTGGCCATAAGTATTGGAATTATATATCTGAATACGATAAACCTCGTTGGGGCCGGTAGTGGAGTCTTTGTAATATCTTTGATGGGCCCTAAATGATTCCGGACTCTTAGCTGAATCTTTCGGCGGATTCAATGGATATTCCTTTGGCACGATCGCCAAATCCTCAGGCCTATCCAGCGGATAGGCATTCAACGGCCAGCGTGCATTGCCAGAGCCTTTTTCCTCCCCCTGCCGCCCAAAATTTCCTCCGCAACCGAGAGCGAGCATGAATAACAGCACAAGCGGAATAATAAATCTCATCTCAAACTCAAAGAAATTTTTTCAAGGTTTCGTCGCCGGCGAATTCAGCAAGTATTTTTTTAATATCATCAGCCTTGGTCTTATGAGTCACGAGAACGATATCGTTAGTCTTTACTATCACAAGGTCTGAAACCCCCAAAGCGACTATGACGCCATCGCTATCATTATAGACAGTCGTCTCATACGAATCAGAAAGCGCCGCACGGCCAATAACAACATTATTCTCACGATCCTTATCTTTATATCTTTCCAGAGCATTCCAGCTCCCGACATCATCCCAGACAATATCTGCCTTGATGGTCAGGACATTCTCGGCATTCTCGAGAACCGCAAAATCGATGGAAATGGCATCGCTCTTTTCGTAGAGTTCTCGGCGCCTCTGAGGCTCGAGCTTGGAACCCATTCCGGCGGCATATTCGCTGAGAAGCCGGCTCATTTCCGGTTGACAGGCGCTGATAGAATTGAGAATAGAATCGACCGACCAGATAAACATCCCTGAGTTCCAGAGATGTTTCCGTCCATAATAATATTCCTGCGCAGTTATTCTTTTCGGCTTCTCCGTAAATGAATCCACTTTATAAACCGATAGATTCCCGACAGTCTTGTAGAGATCGGCAAGCTTGATATATCCGTACGCCGTCTCTGCCCGCGTAGGCTCAATCCCGATTGTAATCAATCTGTCTTCTTCAAGCGCTATCTCGGCGCCCGCTTTGATTACTTCCAATAATCTCTCAGCTGGACGAATAATATGGTCAGCGGAGAGAACCACCATCACGGCCTTAGGATCTATTTTCTTCAGATGCTCAGCGGCCAGACCAATTGCAAGACAAGTGTTCCTGCCGCGAGGTTCGGCCAGAATATTCTCCCGCCCGACTGTTTTGATATCCTCAAGGATCGGATTCACCATATTATCGGAAGTGACTATAAAAGTCCTTTCCCGGGGAATTAAGGGCAGTATCCGATCAATAGTCTCCTGAAGCATTGTCTTATTGGAAATAAGCCTGAGAAGCTGTTTAGGACGATGCGCGCGCGAAAGAGGCCAAAACCTTTCCCCTTTTCCACCAGCTAAAATTACGCCATAAATCAACTACTAATCCTCCGAATAATTAAACTTACCACAATAAGCAAGAGTCGAAATATTGTCAATAACCCCTGCGACTATTCTCCAAAAATAACCGCCTGGAACCTATAAATGACGGCGTCCACAGACTTATAGGCATTTCGGTCAAGGCCTGCCTTATTACATGTCTGCTCCAGAAACTCCGTTGCATTCCATCCATAATCTGTCGCTACCTGAGGTAGAAGCAGCCCCCGACCGCTTCCCTTGAATATCATCAGACCGTCGCGACCGACTTTGATTTCGTCGAATGAATTTATCTTTTGCATCGAGGACAAAACAGAAATCTCAATATGGAGCTTTCCGACCTCTTCGGGCGTCACCGGCGGAAATCGAGGATCCGAAACCGCCGCCTGCACAGCGCAGTACGATACCGTCTTGGCCAGCGGCTCCTCGGCAGTTGTATGACCTATACAGCCCCTCAACATTTCCTGTTCTTCGAGAGTCACAAAGGCCGCCCCGAATTTCTGCAGATCCTCGCTAACTTCAAATTCGGGGAGATTGCCGTCTTTCAAGTATGCAATTATCGATTCACGGGCAATTTTCAATAATTCCTTCTTGTTGGCGTCATTAAGATTATATTTTTTGACCAATTCCGGATCGCTGGAAACCCGAGTCTCACTTTTTTCTTTCGACTTCTTGGGGGATATTCCGCCTTTCTCATCGGATTTATATAGCACAGCCGCAACATAACCGACTACCGAGCTTTTGTCTCCCGAAACGTCTCCGGAGTCGCCATATTTCAGAATCTTAATCTTATTTGCTCCTGCGGCCATCGCCGCTCTGATGACAGCCACCGCCGGAGCCCCCCCGCACATTTCAACCTTTCCTTCCTCAAGATTTTTTTCCAAGGCATCAGGATCCAGATTCTTCAGGCATTCCATTCCGAGAGAATCCATCTTGCCCCCAACCGATGCTGGACGATAATGTTGCCAGTCGCTGGAAGCAATCATCACCGTCTTATTGTCAAAGGGAAGCGATTCCAGCGCCTTGGCCAGCATATCTATACTTGACTTATTCGGGTACCCCATAATCACCGGCACAATCGTGAAATCCTTCAGGACCGTCTGAAGGTACGGTAGCTGAACCTCCAGACAATGCTCTTTGGCATGAGCGTCAGGGATTACCGAAATTCCTTTGTTATATGCAATCAGGAAATTGCACAGAGGGTCATCGCACGGAACCTCGCCAAGGGGAGTCTTCCACACAATCCCCGGCCCGTAAACCGAAATCCCGTCGAAACCAAATTGGTGAGAAGGTCCGCAGAGTATTACCTTATTCACGCCAGAGTTTTCCAAAAGCTTATAATTGAATGCCACAACCTGACCCGAGTATATAAGACCGGCGTGAGGAACAATCAGGGCAATGATTTGCCCGTCAATCCCCTGCTCGGCAGGGACATTGGCCAGATGGCCGGAAACCATCTTTCTGAGCTCTTCCGGATTTGAGGGATAGAATTTCCCCGCCACAGCCGGTTCTCTAACGGCCGCATTACTCCCGGCGAAACTGAAGGCCAATAGCATCATTAAGGTCGCGGTGAAAGCTAAACGATTAAACATATTTTCTCGCATCCAGAATACCATTCTTTATACAATCGGTCAAGGAAAAAAGTGTTGACAGTTCCCGCTCCAAAAAGTGTATATATCTATATGAGTCGGGTAGTTGTTATAAGGCTGTCTCCCCCGGGTTCGGTAGAAAATCTGGATCACGAGCAATATCGAATCTTTTTGGAATCCGGCCTCAAGAATCTCACCGGAATAGAAGACGCCAAGATGGCTCTGCAAAAATTGATTCCCTCCGGCACAGTCGGCATGAAGACTAACTGCCTTGCCCGAAAATTTAATTCCACGCCGATACCTCTTACTGCCGCTATGGCGGACTTTCTGAAAGAATCAGGAATTGACGAGAACAATGTCATAATTTGGGAACGAACTAATCGAGAACTCGAGATGACCGGTTTTAAGCTCAACGCCTCTTCATTTGGGAGACGTTGCCTCGGAACCGATACTAACGGAGTCGGTTATAGCGCCGACTTTTATATTTCGGGCGATGTCAATTCATTGGTCAGCAGAATCTTGACTGAAATGGTCGATCATAATATCAACATGCCGGTTTTAAAAGACCATTCCATCGCCGGATTATCCGCGGGACTGAAAAATCTGTATGGTACTATCAATAATCCCAATAAATGGCATGGAAATAATTGCGACCCTTATGCCGCTCAGGTCGCCGCTCTTGAACCTATCAGAAAGAAAAATCGGCTTACCATAATCGACGCCATAAAAGTACAATATAATGGCGGCCCCGGATATGACAGCCGATATATCGAACTTTATAATGGCCTGATTATTTCCGATGACCCCATCGCCGCTGATAGAATCGGGCTGGAAATTATCGAGTATCTTCGAAAGAAGAATAATTTACCTTCTCTTGAGAAGGCTCAAAGGCCGGTGAAATATCTTGCGACCGCCGAAAAAATCGGGCTCGGCATAGCCGATATCGCCAAAATCGACCTCAAAGTAATGATGGTTGATAATCAGGGAAGGCAGAAACCCGGGAGCCTTACTGATGGATAGAAGATTTTTCCTCCGCTGTTTGGGATGCGGCGCGGTCGCGACCACCGTTCTGCAAAGCGATCTGCTTCCGGGGATTCTGGGCGGAATTCAGAACGCTCTGGCATTCGATTACGCCAAAAATCTCTCATCCGTTGAGGCCCGCTATTACAAAAAATTGGAGGGGGGCGGGATTGAGTGCGGCATCTGCCCCCGTCATTGCCATGTAACCGATTTGGAACGCGGCTATTGCGGTACGAGAGAAAATCATCAGGATATATACAAAACCCTGGTCTATGGTCTCCCATGCTCCATAAATATCGATCCCATCGAGAAAAAGCCTCTCTTTCATTTCTACCCCGGAACCAATGCCTTTTCTCTGGCCACGGCCGGGTGCAATGTTAACTGCAAATTCTGCCAGAATTGGGACATCTCCCAGTCTCGCCCGGAGCAAACAGACAATATCAATCTTCCCCCCGAAGCAATTCCGGCGATATGTATTGAAAATAAAGCCCCGACTATAGCCTATACTTACTCCGAGCCGACCATTTTCTACGAATATATGTACGATATAGCTTCTCAGGGAAAGAAAAAAGGTATAAAATCGGCGATGATCACCGGCGGATATATTGAAAAAGAGCCTCTTCAAAATCTTCTTCCGCTGATGGATGCAATCAAAGTTGATCTGAAAGGAATTCGAGAGGACTATTATAAAAATATAGTCAATGGAGAATTGAAACCGGTTTTGGATGCGCTTGTCCAAATAAAGAAATCCGGGGTTTGGTTGGAAATTGTCTATCTTGTCGTACCAACCCTCAATGACAGCGATGCAGAATTCGGAGAGCTGGCCAAATGGATAAAGACCAATCTCGGCTCTGAAGTCCCGTTGCATTTTTCCAAATTCTATCCCCAATACCTGCTGAAAAATCTCCCGCCGACTCCACAGAAGACGCTCGAGACAGCCCATGAAATCTGCAAGGCGGAGGGGCTTGAATTTGTTTATCTGGGGAACCTCCCCGGCCACCCCGCCGAATCTACTTATTGTCCCCAGTGCGGTAAAATGTTAATTGAGAGGCGAGGATATAAAATTTATCAAAACAATATTAAGGCGAATCTCTGTAGCAATTGCAACCGGTACATTCCGGGATTCTTCTAATGAATCGTAAGGCTTTTTTACTTGGCTTTTTCTCCATCGGGGGACAGGTGCTTCTTCTTCGAGAATTAGTATCATCGCTCAATGGCGATGAGCTTTTTATCGGCGTTGCCCTTTTCAGTTGGCTCGCCTCAGTCGCCATCGGCTCTATCATAGGCGGACGTGATTCGTTTCAAATGAAATCGTTCCCCCTTTTCTTCGCCGCAGTTATATTCTTGCCGGCATCAATTATAAGCGTCAGACTCTCGTCAGTGATCATCGGTCTGAATGCGGGAGAAATAATTCCGTTCGCCTCCGCCGCCCTAATTTCCATTTCGATGATGCTCCCAGTGGGACTGATTTTTGGAGCCCTTTTTTCCGTAATAACCCGTGAGGGTTATCGTCCGGCAGAATCGATTGCCCGTGTTTATCTATTTGAAGGGTTAGGCGCATTCGTCGGCGGCATCGCCAATACCGCGCTCGTCGGCCGGACATTCTCGACTCTCTCAATGGCTGTTGCACTGGGACTGACAACAATCACGCTGTATCTACTCCCTATCTGGAAGAAAAAGATACTGTTCATTGGAGGCCTGCTCTTTGTCTTGCTGTTGCTTATAAAGTCATTCGTCCCATTTGTTGATACTCAGCTTGATTCTTTGAAATATAAGTCATACAGAATTGAAGCCTCGTTCGACACACATTATGGGCATCAGGCGATTCTATCCCGCGACAGCGCTGTCAGTCTGCTTACAGATAACACCGTCGAAGGTTCTTATCCTGATCTAATGGCCGCCGAGAATATTCTCATACCGCCATTGTTGTATAATCCTCAGGCGCAAAATATTCTCTTTATCGGCCGCACCGAGTTAGGCATCAGGCAATTGGCCTATAATCTTCCGAATCTGAAAATCACCGCTCTTGATCCCCGAGAGCCGCTTTCTTCCGCTCTTGACAGAATTATTCCGCCAGGACGATTAGTCCAACGGCTCGCCGATGACCCAGTCGCCTTTCTGGCCCGCAGAAATATTCTGACCAAATATGACATCATAATAATAAATTGCGGCGAACCAGATAATTATAAGAATAGTCGCTTTTTAAACGACAATTTCCTGATGACTGCATCCACCCTTCTCAAAGAAGGGGGAGTACTTTTCTACCCTTCAAAATATGACAGCGATCGGCATATTTCGCCCGATAAAGCAGAGATATTATCGATAATAAGCGGCTCTCTAAAAAAGGCTTTTGCCCATATTTCAGTCTGGTCCGGCGAAATGACCCTTTTCTTCGCTTCTGACAAACCGCTATTTGATCTTCCCGTCGATTCAATCATTGCCAGAGCTGATTCTCTGGGATACCGACCCCAGTACATCAGCGCCGACTATCTTATTGATCGCTTTCAAAGAATAAAAACAGATCGCCTCAACGATGCCCTGAAATCATCGACTGAAATAAATACTCTTGGCAAACCAAACCTGATCTATAAACAGGCAATCTTCAGGTCAAAAATCGATACGATTGATAGAGCGATTATTCCTCTGGTCTTCAAAGAGAATATTTGGATCGTTATCCTTCCTGCCGTAATTCTGGCAATTTTAGTTCTGACAATCATGAAAAGACAAAGGCGAAGATTATATGGCCTGTTCCTGTTTTTTGCGGCCGGATTAGTCTCCCTTTCGCTGGAATTGATCTCCTTTTATGTCTATCAGACTTCCGCCGGTTCAATCTATTCCGAGATGGGCGCCCTTATCGGGATCTTTATGCTTGGACTGTCCCTCGGTACTTTTATATCGCTCAGAATGGACAATGACCATCTTGAATTCCCTGCGCTGATTCTCCTTCTCGCCGGCGCTCTTGTCTTCATGGCCACTTATAGTAATGTCAACCCGAAAGCCGTGCTTTATTATTATCTATTTTTCATGTTTACTATCGCCATTGGCTCCGGAAGCCTTTTTGTTGCCGCCGCTAATCGATATTATTTCGGCAGGCCGGAAAGCAACCGCGGCCTCGGGTATGCGTTCGAATTGGCCGGATCGTCAATCGGAGCATTGGTCCCAACCATGATCCTACTTCCCCTGATAGGCCTGCAATGGCTGATAATATCAATCATAATATTTCTGCTCGTAGCGCTATTAGCGGCAATTTTGACCGGATAAATAATATTGGATCTGATACCCTCAATCTATATCTTCAAGTCATGCCAAAATCAATAGACAGCATTAGCGCCCCGGCCATCTTGATAGAAAAATCTATTCTCGAAAAGAACCTGCTCGCCATGCAGAAATCAACGGATAAATCTGGGGTGAAGCTTCGCGTTCATGTCAAAACGCATAAAATCCCTGAACTGGCGAAGATGCAAATCAGATTAGGCGCTTGCGGAATTGCGGTGGCCAAGCTCGGTGAGGCTGAAGTCATGGCTGATTCGGGCATTAAGGATATTCAGATCGCCAATATTATTACAGGCCCTGATAAAATAAAGCGGCTTGTCAGGCTGAATAGGGAACTTAAACTGACCGTCGCGGTCGATTCCATTGAAAATGCCCGCGAATTATCGAATCGATTCCACCGACAGACCTCTCCATTAAATCTATTGATCAAAATAAATTCCGGTTTGAATCGATGCGGCCTCGATTCCTTCGATGCTCTGCTTGCATTCCTGAAAGAATCGAAAAAATTGCAAGGGATAAGAATCGTCGGGCTTATGACTCATGCCGGCCATGCCTATGGCTCCGGAAGCCTGAGCGAGATCAGGAAGATTGGACAGGCGGAGGGACAGCTTCTTGTTGATTACGCGCGCAGATTAAAAGATTATGGTTATGACGTGCCGATTATCAGCGTCGGGTCAACGCCGACCGCGCCATTTTGTGCCGGAGTCAAAGGCGTCACCGAATTAAGAGTCGGCAACTATATTTTCAACGATATGACTCAAGTATCCCTCGGCATTGCGAAAACAAAACAGTGCGCCTTATCCGTCTTATCAACCGTGATAAGCATGCCATCAAGAAAGCGGGTCATACTGGACACAGGAAGCAAGGCCCTCGCCCTTGACAAAGGCGCCCACGGAAGCAATATATTGCACGGGCACGGATTGATTAAGGAAACCGGCGACATAATAACCAGATTGTCCGAAGAACATGGTATAATCGACAATCCCCGGGGAAAATACAAGATCGGCGACAGATTACGTATCATCCCCAACCATGCCTGCACGGTGATGAATCTCTTTGACGAGGCTTATCTGGTCAACAGCGGAAAAGTCATTCGCAAATATAAGATTGCGGCCCGCGGCAAAATGAGTTAAATAATAGACATTACTATGGCCGCCAAGAAAGCATATTCCCTCTTCCTGAACAATAAGTACAGCTCAAAAGATAATCGTTTCTACCTTTCCAGAATAAAACACTCGATAACAGTTGCGGTAGATGGCGGAATCAGATTTTTCCTTAAGAATAAAATCTATCCCAATATCTTAATCGGCGATTTCGATTCGGCGCCCCGACTATCAAAAAAATATTTGTCCAACATGGAAGTTCTGTCTTTTCCTTCTCAAAAAGACAAAACCGACTCCCATCTGGCGCTGGAACTGGCTCTCCGGCGCGGAGCGGGTCAGATTGAAATTTTCGGCGCCGTAAGTGAAACCGAAATCGATCATACGCTCGGGAATATTTTCTTGCTTGAATTGGTAAATAAGTTCAATCAACTCAATTCCGCTAAAGTGCACGCTTCCATAATCTCTGCACGCACAGAAATCCGACTGCTGGAAAATGCCTCGGCGCTATTTAGAGGCCAAAAGGGGGATTATGTTTCGGCTATTCCTCTTTCCAATACCGTCCGCGCGAAATATATTGGCCTTCTTTATCCGCCCCCGAAAAGCGGATTGAGATTCGGCGACAGCCTGAGCCTTCGAAACCAGCTCCTCGGAAAGACCTGCAAGATCAAAATAACCGGCAAAGCGCTAATAGTAATCAATCGCACCTCGTAGGGGCTTGATTTATCAAGCCCATCCTTTCAATGTTGAATCCGCAACATTC
>CAZCFT010000005.1:21594-46111 GCA_964498015.1 uncultured Ignavibacteriaceae bacterium | reverse complement strand
AAACGGCCCGGCGGATATAATCTGGGAGAGGTCTCCGGTGCCTGCTCCGGCAGTGTCGATTATGCCGGATGAAAGAGCATGATATTTTTCCGATTCCGTGAGGGAATAATTAATTTCACCCTGAAAAGTCGGATTTTTCCTCAGTTTATATGAGGCAAAATTCGTTGGATTTATGACCGCGGTCCCTCGAAAGCGATTGGGAACATCGAGGCAATAATCCATATATCCGAGATTCTCAGCTGAAGAGAATCCCCCGCAATTAAGATTATAGTTAAATATGTCCCAGTCGAAGAAAAGCCCCGCATAAACGCCGGTATAATTATTTTGGGACAGATTCTTTATTGTATATTCAAGAATTACAAAATTGCTATATAAAGGATCATTCCAACTATATGTCCTTTGAGAGATTTCCAGCCCGGCGGGATTTTCCGCCTTTGAATCGTCAAAGATCGAAAAAGTCTGCTGGTCGGCATTTTGTCCGAGAATAGTCAACTGTAAATCACCCCCCGGCGCCACCGCAAAATCATTGTCGGGTTCTTCAACGATGTTCCTGGCGCCATCAGAGACATGAGCCGAATCAATCCCGACCATAAAAGAACCTTCAAATAGATAATTAGTATCTCTGAATTTAAAACCGTCGTAACCAAGTGGAGTAATGCTTCCATTGGCAAAACCGTACTGCCCAAAATTCGATACGGTAAATTTGACCAAACTATTATCGTGGGTGAAATACCCCGCATGCGGGAGATCCCCAACGCTTACATATATTTTGACCTGTTGAGTATCGGCGGGGGAACCTATCAGGGTCATGTTGGCAGTAAGAACCGATCCCGGAGTAACCGTGTCGCTTATTATTGCCTCAAAGGGAATATCACTGCCGGCAGTATCATTCAATCCCACAGTCCCAAACAAAAGACTATTGACCAGGACATCCAACCCCCCGCTATGTTCGCCTATTGATCCATAGACATTTTGAAGCGTATCTCCAAAATTCTTGATAAAAATATAACCTCTGACCGTGTCGCCCGGATTCACGGGAGGGTGATTGAATGAATGGAGCCTGAGTAAAGGTTTAAGGGCGGGGGACAATGCCGCCAGCGCCGCCGGTATATTGATCAGCCCCCAGCCATAATCATTATTTGGCGAAGTGTTACCGACAGGAAGCCGCTCGCACCCAGCCAGCAGGGCTTTCTTGATTTCATCAGCGGTGGCATCAGGAGAATGCTGGCGCAAGATTGCTACCGCCCCGGCTACATGGGGAGCGGCCATCGAAGTCCCGGTCATAAGACCGTAGGTAGATGGCGGAAAGGCCGAGCGGATACTCACTCCCGGAGCAACGACATTCGGCTTTATTATGTTCGGATTGCAGTCTGAAGGCCCCCGCGATGAATTCCCATAGATTATTTTGGAGCTATCGTTGTATATGTTCCCCACGGCAAAGCAATCCAGAGAATCGTAAGCGCGGTTGGCGGGATTGGTGATGGTCTGAGGACCACTACCGCCATTTCCAGCCGCAAAAATATTTACTATCCCCAAGGCTTCGATGTTATCAATCATCTTCCAAAAGTATTCATTGCACCCGATATAAGAATTGGAAATCCCCCAGCTGTGATTTATGACGTCGGGAACATCGCTAATTGTATTAGGGTCGCCATCAGGATCGGCCGCCCATTCGAAAGCATCAATAATGGATGCCCCGGATATGTCAATAACGGCCGCCGAAATCCATTTGGCATCAGGCGCCACGCCGATAGTATCTCCTGTCAAATCATCATGACCAACCATGATTCCCATGGTATGAGTCCCATGCTTGTAGGTACTCGTGGAGGGGTTGCCCAGAGTATGTGGAAAAGATTCCCGTCCAATCGGATCAAACCAGGCCGCGGCCGAATCCCCATCAAGCCCTTTCCAATTATTGAATATCGCTGGATGATGGCCGTCTATGCCGGTATCAAAAGAACATATTATCCGCCCCTTTCCGGTATAACCGGTCTTCCAAGCTGAATCAGCGCCAATGGCCTTGATATTCGATTCGACGCCAACCAATGATTGCGCGCTTGACAGATTTTCGGCTACTGGTTCAATCAATTTGATTTTGGGCAATTGAAAAATAGAAAGGACATTATCTCGTAAAGCGATTTTTTCGACTTGCGAAGCGGCAACGTCGACGGTTATGACATTTATTAACCAATGGCTTTTGGGATTTTCGGCCAAACCGGAAATTTCAAGATTCTTTAAAGAACCTAAAATATCGGATTGGGAAAACGCCGCCTCTCCCTTTAATTTGGCGATCCCATACTTATGCCTTTCGGGGAGAGTTTTATAGTTTGTCTTAAGCTCCTTTTTCAGCATGGGGGTGGATGTCGTTTCTCCTAATGTGATTACAATCGAGATTTTTTCTTCTGGATTAGCGCTCGAAATTTTCGCCGCCAATTCATCCGAAATATTCCCCGCGCCGGAAATATCGAAGAGTACTAAAATGGAGCAGATGATGCTGACGCCAATTTGCGAAGTTTTCACTTAATATTTGCCTCAAAGATCATTTTCGACAACGAGGACCCAATTGCTTAATAACAACTTAAGGATAGCGAATGGTCCAGCGTTCGGCAAGAGCCAATTGCTATGCTATCTGCATGAGATTGATCTGACTGTCGGATTATTATTCTCCGGGGGGGTTGATCAAAAGGCGCATTTTTTCCGCGGCTTCCGGATTCTTTTTTTTCAGATAGTTATAGACTTCTTCGGCTTTGTCGGGCATCTCGTTATGGAAGTATGCGGCGCCCAGAGCGACGCGCGCCTCATCACTCTCCGGCCGGATTCTCACGGCTTCTTCAAATTGCCGCATGGCCTCGGGATAACGTTCAGTCAGAATATAAAGCACTCCCAAATGCTGTCGGGCGTCAAAATAATTGGGATCAAGTCCGATTGCCACTTTGTAGGAAGTTTCCGCTTCTGATTGTTTATTAAGATTACTTTTCGCAATCCCCTGGCTATAAAAATATTTCGACCGTTTCGGGTCAAGTTGAACGGCACGATCCAAGCACTTCTCGCCTTTGGCATAATCGCCTTGAGCGAGAAAAAGATTCCCGGCGAGAAACTGCAATTCTGCGTCGGTAGTATCATTTTCGAGCGGTTTCTTGAGGTGGGATAACGCTTCGGAGTATTGTTTCTTTGCTATTAAAAGGGAACTGAGATTTTTCGCAAAGCTAATATCATTCGGGTTTATGGTCACGGCCTTTCGATAACATTCCAAGGCTTTTGCTGAATCTCGGAGATAGCAGTAATTCACACCCATAGAATTATAGATGCCGGGATCAGCGCTATCAAGCCTTTGAGCTTTTGAGAGAAACTTCAGAGCCTCCTGATAATCACTCATCAAGGAATAGCTGTCGCCCATCCCTTTATAAATAAGAGGATTCAAAGAATCAAACCTGAGGGCGCTCCTATAATGGGCCAAAGCCGTAGAAAATTGGGCTTGAGTAAACGCCGTGCCCGCTTTTGTAAGATATATATGCAGGCTGTCGTCGCTGGAAGCGGACAGTATCGGCAAGAATAAGATGGTCATCAAAAGGCAGAAAAGAAGCCGATTTTGCAGAATTTTCGTCTTCATCATAATATTATACAAAGCGCCTCCGGCATTCGCAAACTTTTCTAATTTTCCCCAAGCCAAACAAGGCCTTTTTGCCAAAAGTAGATCTTATG
The DNA here is from genome assembly GCA_964498015.1 of uncultured Ignavibacteriaceae bacterium. GTDB lineage: Bacteria > Zixibacteria > MSB-5A5 > GN15 > PGXB01 > CAWEZN01. Next base: position 42,409 of record CAZCFT010000005.1, on the reverse strand, counting down.
AAATCAATAGGATCAAAATGAAATTTGCTAATCTCCCGGCCTGTCTCTTGAACTAATTCTGCAAGACGCCTGAAGCAACTCTCTCTACCGGCTCGAAGGTCGCTTGGAAAAAGCGCAACTGCTTCGGCTCGAAAGTGAATCTCAGTCCCTTTATCTTCTCGGCATTTTGATAGAGTGTGATTAACCCTTCAGCCGCATAATTAAGATGGCTCTCCGTATAGACCCGCCGGGGGAGAGTCAGTCGCACCAATTCCAGTTTCGGTTTGCGGTTTTCGCCTGTTTCCGGATCACGACCGGCGGATACTATTCCGCGTTCCATAGCACGCACGCCGGTTTCCACATAAATGGCGGCGGCCAGCGCCTGCGCCGGAAATTGTTCTTGTGGAATACGAGGCAAAAATCTTCGGGCGTCCAAGAATATCGCATGTCCGCCATGAGGAATCACGTGTGGAATACCCGCTTCCGTCAATAAAAATCCGAAGTAATTAGTCTGCTCAACGCGATATTTTATATAATCATCGGTCTCGACCGATTCCCTGATCCCTTGTGCCAGCGCCGCCATGTCGCGTCCGCTCATGCCGCCATAAGTGTGCAATCCCTCGTATATAACACATTGCTCTTTGGCCTTAATAAAGAAATCCTCATCATTCATCGCCAGGAATCCGCCGATATTTACCAAGCCGTCCTTTTTGGCGGAGCAGGTGCAACCGTCGGTGTAAGAACATATTTTATGGACAATTTCCTTTATTGACTTTCCGGCGTATCCATTTTCACGCTGTTGAATGAAATAAGCATTTTCAATCGTACGGGTGTTATCCAGCATAATTTTGATTCCATACCTATCGCAGAAGACACGAAGTTCGCGAAGGTTGGCAATCGAAATCGGCTGGCCTCCGGCCATATTGACGCAAGTTTCGTAGCTGATATAAGGAATCTTTTCGGCGCCGACCTCATCGACAAGATTCTGCATTTTAGTCATATCAACATTACCCTTAAAGGGGTGCGGGTTTGAAGGATCATGCGCTTCATCGATAATGACATCTACAAATTTCCCTCCGGCAAGCTCCTGATGAAGACGAGTCGTTGTGAAGTACATATTGCCCGGAATATAGTCGCCCGGTTTAATCAATATTTTTGACATGATATGCTCAGCGGCCCGTCCCTGATGGGTTGGCACAAGATAGCGATATCCAAACACTCCCCGGACTGTTTTCTCCAGATCATAGAAATTTCGGCTACCGGCATACGCCTCATCGCCCATCTGAAGCGCCGCCCACTGGGCATCGCTCATAGCGCTGGTCCCGCTGTCGGTCAGCAGGTCAATATAAACATCCTCGCTTTTCAGAAGAAAAGTATTGTATCCGGCCTCTTTGATGGCATGTTCTCGATAATTTCGAGTGGTCATTCTTATCGGTTCGACAGTCTTGATTCTAAATGGCTCTGGAAGGTGCTTCATATCGTCTCCAACGTTGGATAATTAATCTATTAAATCCGGCAAGATCGGAAATACCGCTTCAAGCCGGATGACTTGCATTTTTTTACAATCCAAGAATAATAAAATAATCCCTTGATGTCCAGAGAATTAAAGCTTGACCGTCACTCCCGATCCCTATCTGAGCTTTAGGTCAGGAATGGTAAAGGCCAAGAAGGGGCTCCATCAAAATTTCGGAAATAACTTGGCTCTGCCGCTACCTAATCAAAAGGCGTATCCTCTCTCGCCCCTAAGCCTTCGGTTTCTCCATCGGCTTTTCAGGCGATTTTTCCCCGCGGATACCTTCTACCATCGTCGAAAGAGCGCTGATTAAGCCGCTCGCTTCATAGGGAACAAAAATCTTGTTGGCAGTACCATCGGCAAACTTGGGTAGCATCTCAAGATACTTAAGCGTTATCAATTCCTTATCCGGTTTCCCGGCATGAATGGCGGAGAAAACATTGTTGATAGCCTGCGCTTCTCCCTCGGCAACCGCCACCTGACGATATTTTTCGGCATCAGCTTTCTTGCGGACCGCCTCGGCATATCCTTCAGCTTCCAGAATAGCCGCCTGCTTGGACCCCTCAGCCTTATTTATTGCGGCCTGCTTTAATCCTTCAGCCTCCAGAATGGCGGCGCGCTTGGTCCGTTCGGCCTTCATCTGACGACTCATCGCCTCGGTGATATCCACCGGCGGGTCGATCCTCTGAATTTCCACACGATTTACCTTCACTCCCCATTTATCCGTAGCCGAGTCAAGAACATCGCGCAACTGGCCGTTGATTTGATCTCGGGAAGTAAGCGACTGGTCCAGCTCCATTTCGCCGATAATATTGCGCAAATTGGTCTGAGCCAGTTTGGTGGACGCCATGATATAATTGGATATTTCATAACGGGCGCGTACCGGGTCGGTCACTTGACAGTAGAGAATACAGTCCACCTCAACATTGACATTATCCTTGGTGATAACCATCTGGGCAGGAACATCCAGCACTACCTCGCGCATATCAGCTTTCAAAACCGTGTCAAAAAACGGCATGACCAGATTCAATCCCGAATCCAGAGTTCTTTGATACTTTCCGAGTCTTTCCACCAGACCTTTTTCATACGGGCGGATAATTCGGACCGACATTCCTCCGAGAATGAAGGCCAGAACTATCACTACTATGACAAAGAAATAAGCTTGCAACATCGTAATAGCCTTTCCCTATTTCTATTTGGATTGATTGTTTTCCATTATATGGACATGCAATCGTGCGCCAACCACGCGGTCAACGGTGACCTTGATTCCTTCTTCAATAGGGGTGTCCGAAAGCGCCTGCCAAACCTGCCCGTCAACACGAATCTGGCCGGAATCAGCGGCAGGATCGATCTTCTTAATGACCAGTGCGGGTCTGCCCAGCATGGCATCCACGTTTGTCCGTTGAGGCGATGGTTTAGTTATCTTTTTGGCCAGAGGGCGGGTCAGCGGAATCAAAATAATTGAAATTCCGGCAAAGATACCCAGTTGAATAAGATATGACACCTCCAGCGCTGAAGCCACGGCCGCCCCAATCGCTCCTATAACAAAACAGGCAAAAACGAGGGTTGGGGCGCCAATTTCAACTATTAAAAATATTACAGCCGCCGCCAGCCAGAGCCAGAAAATTGTCGGCATAGTCGCTCCTTTCAAATCTCAATCGCTGTCATAATTACGAAACATCAACATTCATATTTCCTCCCGCAAAAATATAACTGTTTTTTATCGGGATAGCGCTTAAAAAGTGAGAGTCCGGATTCGAGTTGAACGAGATGACTTCGCGAATAAAACAGGAGGCAGTCTTGCTTTGAGTTCACAATATGCAAGCAACTATGGGGGAAATCGGGCAAAGGGACAAGAAAAAAAGCTCAACCCGCCGCGAGGCGGGGTGAGCTTTTGCGAGTTTGGAAATCTTTTCAGGATATTGAGATATTAGAAATTGACGCCGAAATCCCAATTGGAACAGATTTCGCGGGCTTTGTTAACAGGAACCCACGGATCATCACAAATCTTGGTGACATAGCATTCGGTGGAACTCACAACGTTTACGTTGGGGCTGTGGCCAGGGGTAACAGCCTCGGAAGGCATACGGTACAGCCAGCCATTGGTATGGCAATAGTAGGCGCCCGGTTCGTTAATCTCGTTGAAAGGTACGGTTACATTTCTGCGGCCACTTTTTGTTCCCTCAAAAGTCGGGGCAAATTCAGCTGTGCGTCTGGAAGTCATAGTTGTCTCCTTTCTCATCATTATTAAAGGCATGCGTTTTTTTATGGAAATTAAGACCAAACTCGCGCACAGATTCATTATTCGGCACAATTGAGGGAAACTTTACCCCCCTGGGAAATAGAATCAAATGAATTTAGCATAGCAACAGCTTCATACTATTAACTGCTTGCGCCCTAATCAAATAAAATAGTCAGCTCCGGCCAATCACATTTAGAGAAAACCGTGTTTAACCTCCAGATTTATGAATACTTGACTTTTGCTCGAATTTAATATACCGTCTCTCTGAAATTTACAAGGCGCGGACCCCAAACCCTTATCCATGGAGGAATCTGAGTGCCGCACGGGGAAATTCAAAAGTGGCCTTTTCTTTATATAATAACTTCAATTGTAGTTTATGTCTTTCTAACGCCTTTCATTTTCCCCGAGCAGATAGCCCAAGCGGTTGGAGAATCGGCATTCGATAAAGTCATAGATCGGGAAAAATATACTGTTGGGCCGGGTGACCGGTTCCGAATTGATTTCTGGAATGGTTCTACTCCGACAATCGACGTTACCGTCACCCCCGAAGGATTTCTGCTGTTGACTTCAATTGGGCAGGTGGATGTAGCCAATCTTACTCTGGCAGAGGCCGATAAGCGGATTCAAGCGGTTGTTGCGAAGCTTTATCCCGATAGCCAGTTTTCTATTACCCTTATAGGCACTCGTTCGATAAAAATATTAATCTCCGGCGGAGTCAAGATGCCGGGACTGTATGATATGCTGGCCTCCCAGCGCGTATCAGAAATGATCGCTAAGGCTGGCGGGTTTATTGATGGAAGCTCTTCCAGAAACATAACTTTCTCCGGTACCAGCGCTACCTATAATGTCGATTTACTGCGCTATGAGAGACTGGGCGATTTAGACGCCAATCCATATCTGTATTCCGGTCTTAAAATTAGTGTCCCGATGATAACCGATTCGTCAACATTTGTGCAAGTATCCGGTGAGGTCACCAGCCCCGGAGGATTTGAATATCATACAGGGGATAATCTTGCCACGATGATAAAGCTGGGAATGGGATTCACCGGAAAACAGGGGGATTCGGTCTTGATATTCAGAGAAGAACAGAAATTTATGGTCTGGATACAGGATACTGCCTTCGCTGTCCTGCCCGGGGACAAGATCATTATTCCCAAGAGGCCAGCGGAACTCATGGAGGGGTTTTTCTCAATCACCGGGGAAATTGCGATGCCGGGGCGTTACCCTCGCGGAAGAAATATGAATCTTGATATGGCCCTAAAAAGGGCGGGTAATCTGACGGAAAAGGGAGACATTTTTTCACTCATCATATTCAGGAAACAGGCGTATAGAAAAGAATCGGAGACAGCCAAAGCGCTCAAGGCGGCCAATGTCAATAACATGAATTTTGGAAAAGATACCGAACCATTATCATTGAGAGTTGACAAATTTTATCCTGATCGCCTCGACCAGATTCCGATTTTCCCCGAGGATTCAATATATGTTCCATATCTTACCGGCTCCATAAGCGTCTATGGAATGGTCAATCAGCCGGGAATGATAGAGGTTGTTTCTCCTAAAATGGGACTTTCGGAGGTTGTCAAGAGAGCCGGCGGTTATGCCAAAGAGGCTGACAAGAGCATAGTAGATGTCTTCAGAAAGTCTTCAGGGCTCAAAATTACCGCCGGCAGAGATATCAGCATTTATGACGGCGACATTGTTGTGGTGCCCAGGACGCCGCCCGACAAGAAAACGTTTTGGGATAAATTGAAAGATGCCGCTACCGTGTTCGGCGCCGCTGGCGTCATGTATCTGGTGGCAAAGGATTTGACAGAATAAGGCCTATGGAGGAAAAAGAGTTCAATCTCTGGCGCCTGCTTGAAGTTATAGCGCACAGAATGAAATTTATCGTCATTTTTGTTTTGACAGTGGCGGCCCTTTCGGCAATAATATCGCTTTTGCTTCCGAGATGGTACAAGGCCTCAGCGCTTATCCTTCCGCCCAAGGAAGATAATATGCGTTTGGGGGCCAGCGGCCTGGAGGATATGATTTCGCTCACCGCCGGTTTGACGCTCCCGACCAGAGCGACTCCCTCTGATATATATGCCAGAATATTGAGAAGCCGTAATATGTCTGATAGGGTTATCGAGGCTAATAAGCTCAGAGACTATTATGACATATCTTCAACCGCTGATCTGCTGGAAAAAATTAGTGAATTTGCCGCTTTTAGGGTGACTGAGGAAGGTCTGCTGGAAATCACTTACATCGATAAAGACCCTAAAATGGCGGCGGCAGTCGCCAATTCATTTGTCGAAGAATTGGATATTATGAGCCGCGAATTATCTTCTTCGAGGGCAAAAACGACCCGCGAATTTATCGGAAATCGTTTAGCGGAAGTCTTAAGAAACCTTGATTCTTCCAGAGCCGCTCTAAATGAATTTCAGCAAAAATACAAGGCTGTTGACCTCGATCGTCAAACCCAATTGGCCATTGAATCTGCAGTCAGTCTTAAAGTTTCACTGGCGGAAAATGAAATAGATCTGAGAATCAAAGAAAAAAATCTATCCCCGACGCATCCGGACGTAATCACTCTGCACAGAAAAGTTGATGAAACCAAGTCTCAGATAAAGTCGTTGGAAGAAGGGGTCGAGAATGGGTCGTATTTAAGCTTGCCGGTATCCGAGGTACCGTTTCTCAAAAGCCGGTTGGCCGAGCTGACCGGAAAAGTGAAAGTCTCGGAAAACCTTTATGAGATTCTCTCCCAGCAATTTGAGCAAGCTAAAATTCAGGAAAAAATGGATACTCCGGTGATTTCAATATTAGACCGTGCCTATCCTCCGGAGATTCCATTCCGACCACAAAAGAGGATAATCGTCATGGTTTCGACCGGTTCAGCGCTGATTGTATCGATTTTCTTGGCGCTGTTCATGCATTATATATCCGGTCTCGAGAAAAATTCGCCGGAAGATTACAATCGCGCCAAGCTTTTCTTCAATATAGCGCTGGGCTGGATTCCGGGCGTAAAGAGATTGAGCGGAGAGGCCCAAAGATAGATATTATTTATAGTGGGTAATTGCTCTTGAGGAAATTATGCAAAATTCAATGATTGATAAAAGCGCCAAAATTGGGGAGGGAACCTGTAAAGGCGACTTCTGCGTCTTTGGCAGAGATGTTTCAATCGGCAGAGGATGTTTAATCGGCAATAATGTGGTTATCCATGACGGTTCTCAAATTGGAGACAATGTCCGAATCGATGATGGCACAATCATAGGTAAATTGCCGATGAGGGCGGCCAATTCAGCTGTCACCAAACAACAGAAGCTTCCTCCCGCCAAGATCGGCTCAGATTGCATAATTGGCACACATGTGGTTGTCTATCGTGGCTGTGAAATCGGCAAAAAAGTCCTGATTGCCGATCTTTCGACAGTTCGCGAAAATGTGACGGTCGGAGATTTTACAATAGTCGGTCGCGGGGTGGCAATCGAAAATTTTTGCAAAATCGGCCGTTACTGCAAGCTTGAAACTAATGTCTATATCACCGCCTATTCTGAATTGGAAGACAGGGTTTTCGTCGCCCCTTGCGCGGCGACTTCAAATGACAATTATGTAGGACGGACCGAAGAAAGATTCAAGCATTTCAAAGGCGTTACTGTCAGAAAAGGTGGAAGAATCGGGCTTAACGCCTCGATTCTGCCCGGTAAGACAATCGGCGTTGACGGTCTTGTGGCCGCCGGAGCAGTTCTTACCGAAGATTGTCCCGATAAAAAGATAGTCGCGGGTGTGCCTGCAAAGATATTTCGCGATGTCCCCAAAGAGCAATTGCTGGAAAATCAGGGCTGGAGAGATTGAGAGAGAATATTATGGCAGTACCTCTTATAGATTTGCATAGACAATATCTGGCGATAAAAGACAAATTAGACAAGGCTGTAATCAACGTCCTTGAACATGGGCAATTTATCCTTGGCCCGGAAGTCAGCCGGTTGGAACAAAAAATCGCATCGCTATCTGGCGTCAAATATGGCGTGGGAGTAGCTTCAGGCACGGATGCGCTTCTTCTCTCACTCAGAGGAGCTAACATTGGTCCGGGTGACGAGATAATAACTACCGACTTTTCCTTTTTTGCCTCGGCGGGCGTGGTATCGCGCCTTGGGGCAACTCCCGTTTTTGTTGATATCGATAAAGATACTTACAACATCGATCCGACTCTTTTGGAGAAAGCGATTACGCCAAAGACAAAAGCGATTATGCCGGTGCACTTATTTGGACAAATGGCGGACATGGATCCAATTATGGCTCTCGCGAAAAAGCATAATCTTATTATCATTGAAGACGCCGCTCAGGCAATCGGCGCCGCCTATAAAAGAAAGAAGGCCGGTTCAATCGGAGATTACGGCTGTTTTTCCTTCTTCCCCACGAAAAATCTTGGCGGGGCTGGCGACGGCGGGATGATTATCCTGAATAGTCAAGACAGATATGAATTCTTGAAAATTCTGCGAGTGCATGGCTCCAGCCCCAAATACTATCACCGCGTTATCGGATATAATTCCCGACTGGCAACTATTCAGGCGGCGGTCATCCTTGTCAAACTCGATTATCTCAATACTTGGACTGAAAAACGCCGAGAACATGCTCGGAAATATGATGCCGCCTTCAAAAACAGATCGATCAAAACACCGGTAGCCAAGGATTATTCATATCATATTTATAATCAGTACACTATTGCCGTCGAAAATCGCGATGAATTGATGAAGGTGATGAAAGAAAAACAGATTGGCTGCGAAATTTATTATCCGGTTCCATTTCATCTGCAGGAATGTTTTAGATATTTGAATTATGGGAAGGACAGCTTCCCCGTGACGACAAAAGCGGCTAATCGGGTTGTCTCCCTTCCGGTCTATCCCGAATTGACTTCCCCTGAGCAGGAAGAAGTGATCGAAGTTGTGAAATCGGTTTCAGCCTGAGGCAGAGAAAACCATGGGAGCATTTCCGGGAAGGAAATATTTCAGCATTTTTTCGGCGGTTCCTCCAAGTCGCCGACTTTCATAGAGGCAAATGCCCAAGAAAAAGAGAGTAATACTGTCTCTTGTTGGCGCACGGCCGCAGTTTATCAAAATTGCCTCACTGGCGGGCGTATTATCGAGAATAGTTCATCATATTATCGTACATTCGGGACAGCATTATGACCCAACAATGTCCGATATATTTTTCGACCAGCTGAAAATCCCAAAAGCCAATCATAATCTTCTGGTTGGCAGCGGCAGTCATGCCGAGATGACCGGGAAGATAATGGTACGATTGGAGAGACAGTTAATAAAATCGAGGCCGGATATGATTCTGGTTTATGGCGATACTAACAGCGCTCTGGCAGGAGCCTTAACAGCCGCCAAACTCAGGATTCCGGTAGGGCATATCGAGGCCGGGCTTCGATCTTACAATTTGGATATGCCCGAAGAGATTAACCGTCTTTTGACCGACCATATTTCGACTCTTCTTTTCTGCCCCACTGTACAGTCCATTAAGAATCTCCAACGAGAGGGAATCATAAATAGAGTAGTGCATTCCGGAGACCTGATGTATGAGTTGATCGCTTCTTACGAAAAAGAGATAGCGGCCAATAAAAATATTTTAGCCCAATTGAGTCTCAAAAAGCGAAATTACATTTTGTTTACATTGCATCGCGCCGGTAATGTTGATGACAAAGAAACGCTGGAGAAGAGCGTTGATATTGTAAGACGACTAAGTATCCCGGTGATTTTTCCTGTCCATCCTCGGACAATGAAAAACCTCAAGAAATTTAAACTGAATAAGAATCTCGATAAATCTCCACATATCAAATTGATAAAACCTCTCTCCTATCTCGATAATCTTGCTCTTATAAAGAATGCCTATGCCGTGATAACTGATTCGGGCGGTATGCAGAAGGAAGCTGTTTTTCTGGGTACACCCTGTCTGACACTAAGAGAAGAGACCGAATGGACGGAAACCCTCGGATGGGGAAATAAACTGGTCGGGTTATCATATTCGAGAGTTATTAAAACCCTAAATAATCTTATCCGGCAGAAGAAACATATTTCATGCAAGATAGCAAATAGAAAACCATCGGAGATAATATCATCAGCCATTCTGGATTTCTTTGGGGATTCCTGAATTGCCGGGCAAGGGTAAGATAAAGCTGGCGATTTTGGGGGTTTCCGGAGTAGCGCTTCTCTCAAAGGTTTTTGGCCTTCTTCGCGAGATGGTGATTGCCGAAAAATTTGGGACTTCGCACGCATATGACCTATTGCTAATCGGAATTGCGGCGCCGGCCTTTTTTCAGATGGTTTTCTCCAATGCCACTAATTTTCTGGTCGTTCCCTTTCTGTCAAAGAGGCTCGGAGATAATCCGAACGGAATAGGATGGAGAAGCTTCTGGAAAGCCTTTGATTCTCTCCTGGGTATATCTCTCCTGTTGGGAATTACGGTTATGCTTGCGGCGCCGGCTTTGGTACGACTCATAGCCCCGTCGCTCTCGCCGGGGGATTTCGAACAGGGCGTTTTTTACTGTCGGATGATTTCAATCATTATTGTTCTTGGTTTCATCGAGTCTCTTCTCCGATCAGCTTTGAATGTCAAAAAAGTCTTTGTATATCCTGCGGTCGGGGCGATCATACTCAACCTGAGCATTATTATCATAATATATCTTTTCGCCGAGGAACTATCGGTTGCGTCTTTGATACTGGCGTTTTTTCTGGGGCATTTTCTGCAAGTAATTTTCTTATCATTCAAATTGGCCGGATTCGGCATTGTCCAGCATTTTGAATGGAAGCTTTTTGATAAAGAAGTCTTGCAGATTCTCAATGTCGGCGGCGTTGTTGTGCTGGTTGAACTCCTGATTCGTTCCTATTTCCTGATTGACCGCCATTTTGCCTCCGCTCTTGAACCGGGTGTGATTTCAGCTCTTTCCTACGCCGGACTGCTGATGATGCTACCGGTCAACATTGTCGGATCATCAATCGCTTCGGTCACCTTTCCCTATTTGAGCGAGAAGGGGAGCCAAGAGCATATTTCCGATTTTGCTCATCTGCTCCACAAGACGATTCGGTTTTCGCTGGTCATGGGAATACCATGTAGTATATTTTATATTATGTTTGCCCGAGAATTGACAGCGGCCGCCTTTTTCAGAGGAGCCTTCGATCTGAATTCCCTGGAATTGACTTCACAAATTTTAATCCTTTTGGCTCCAAACCTGCTATTCCTTTTTTTCACCTCGATACTTCTTCAGGCCTGTTATTCTGCCGGCCGTCAGAAGGCAGTCTTGTTGATTGCAATCATTGCTATTACTTCAAAAGCAATATTGGCAGGGTTGTTCAGCCACTTCTTTGGCTATCGCGGGATAGCGCTGTCCATAACCGCCGTAGAATTCTTAACTATGGCGATGATGATATTTTTGCTGTTTCGTGACAAGAGAATCACCGGACTGAAAAACCTGCTGAATTTGGCTGGAAAAACTCTCGCCATTTCTCTTCCGATAATTGGACTCGGTTTGATTTTCAAGAGCTTTCCTGATTTTGATATGGGTGCAGGCATCATCTCTAAATTTAGAATTATTCCGGCGGCAGTCACCTCGTTTATAATTTTTATGGGGTTGGGATATTGGATTAAGCTGGACGAAGTGCGCACCCTGACCGGATATTTCAAAAGGGGTAATTGAATGACAACAGCCGCGCTTAGTGTTTGTTTTGAAAATGGCAAAACGATAAGTAAAGTCATTATCTCAATTATTTTTCTCTTTATTTTGGGCGGAGTTGCCTTGCTCATCAGCGGAAAACCTTCATATGCGGTCGTATGTCTTGGCATACCAATCATAGTCGCTTTCATTTCCCACCCGCGGGCGGCAATCTATCTGTATATATTTTCCATGTTTATTTTCATCTATCCCACTTCCAGTTCCCAACTTCTGCTCATTGATATCGTCGCAATCGTTCTTTTGGTTTCATTTGGAGTCGATTTTCTTCTTAAGGGGCGGATTTCGCTGAAGATACCATCCATAGTCAAATATGGACTGATTCTGCTAACGGCGCTGGTAATTGCATCGATATTTGCCACTCATCCGGAATACTCATATAGCCCTTTAATAAGAGTTGCTCTTCAGTTGGCCATCATTATTGCCATTTATAATCTGATTTCCGGCAAAGATGTCTTGATTTTGTTGAAGCTCTATTTTTGGCTGATGGTTTTTCATTCCATCTATAACTTCTGTTCATTTATCGTCTTGGGTGGGGAGTACAGAGTCTTCGGTTTTCCGGGAGTCTATTATGACGACCTCGCTATGTTAGCTTTTCCCATCGGGCTGGCCTATTATATTTGGTCGGAAAAACGCAGTGATTCACTTCTGTATGGTTTGGCGACAGTTCTGATTATTTTTGGCCTTCTTGCGACGCATTCCCGGGGTCCGATGCTTACCATCGTCTGGGCCGGATTCGTTATGCTCGTTTATTCAAGAAGAAAAGCCAAAGTCGGCGGTATAGATTATGTTCGCTCCCGCATCCGCAAGCTTTTTCTGGGCATCACTCCAATACTCATAATCTTGATTGGATTCACAGGTATTTTCAGATTTGCCCTCGAACGATTTCAGAGCCTTGGTGATATTCATTCCGGCACAATATGGTATCGTTTCTCTCTCTGGAAAGCGAGTTTGACTGCCTTCATGAGCAACCCTTTTTCCGGCATAGGGCCGGGCAATTTCCGGTACATTGAAAGCATTCTGCCGTCTCTTAGATTTAATGAAGGGATGATATATGTTCACGGACTATCGGCGCATAATATGTTTTTGCACTATCTGGCCGAATCGGGTCTTATTGGTGCGGCCGCACTAATCGCATATTATCTAAAGAATTTTACGACTTCAAAAAATATTGAGAAATTTAATTCGCAATCATTTCCGTTACCGGCCTCAATTGCGATACTCGGGGTCGGCATGACTCTATTTTTCTCCATTTTTTATATGGATGGTTGGGGCTGGGGGCAAAATGCTTTCGCGGCCCCATTCTTTTTCGCCATAACCGCCAAAGCCGCCAATAGTAAGTTTAATGCATGATAGAGTCGTCATATTGGGACACTCAGGCTCAGTTCATATTATTCGCTGGGTACGGGGGCTGGTGTCACGCGGATATGATATACATGTTATTTCCTGCGGAAGCTCGGAAATCCCGGGAATCAGGACGACCATACTCGGTTCAAAAATTGGGACTTTAAATTCTGTTAGATTCTTAAGAGAGGCCCGTCGGGAAATATCAAAATCCCGACCGAAACTCATTCATGCCTTTCACGCCACGGGATATGCCCTCTGGGGGGCCGCCGATTATGGTTGCCCCAAGATATTAACGCCGCTTGGATCAGATATTCTGATTTTCCCTGAAAAGTCGATAGTGCATAAGTACTTTGTGAAGCATTGCATAAGAAGTTACGACCGATTCACCACCGCAAGCGATTATCTCAAGGATGCTTTGAATCGATTATCTCCCGAATCATACCGGAAAACGTCCGTCATTCCATTCGGAGTTGTCGTTCCCGACAGGAGCAAACCGCACAAAGAAAATTCGCAGGTTCGATTGATATTTATGAAAATGCTTAAGAATATTTATGGCCCGCATATTTTGCTTGAAGCGTTAGTCTTGTTAAGGCAAAATGGTATTAATATCAAGCTTGACATCTATGGGAATGGGCCCGAAGAAGGCAAGTTACAAAAAATGGCCGAGAAGCTGAATATTTCCGATATGGTGGCATTCAAAGGATGGCTTCAGCTGGACAAAATCACCGATATATACTTTAATTATGATATCATGGTCATGCCGTCTTTATCGGAATCATTCGGAGTAGCCGCGCTTGAAGCGTCATCCGCGGGATTGCCGGTTGTCGCAAGTAATGTCGGAGGAATACCTGAAGTGGTTAGGGATGGTCTGACCGGGATTCTGACACCCCCTGGAGATCCATCCCGCCTTGCAGAGGCGATAATGAAATTGGCCTCTGATGTCGAATTAAGAAAGAAGATGGGAGCCGCCGGAAGAAAATATGTCGCCGAGAATTTCCAATGGGCGAATTGTCTTGACAGGATGGCTGAGCTATATGAACGATTAATAAAAGGCCGGGGATAAATTTTGAAAGTCCCATTTTTCAGATTGAAATTGTCTTCGGTTGAAGAACGCGAGGTCATGAAAGTTCTGCGCTCCGGGTGGGTCACAACCGGCCCGGCGGTCAGAGAATTTGAGGACAGAGTAAAGAAAATATCAGGGGCAAGATATGCGGTCGCAGTATCATCCTGCACAGCAGGATTGCATCTGGCGCTTGAAGCTCTCGATATCGGGCCTGATGACGAGGTCATCACTACCCCATTTACCATGGCCGCCACAATCGAGGCGATTCTTTATTGCGGAGCCACGCCAATTTTCGCCGATATCGATCCAATAACACTTAATATCGACCCCAACCAGATTGAAAATAAAATCTCTTCAAAAACCAGAGCGATCATTCCGGTCGATATTGCCGGCCTCCCCTGTGATTATGATCGTTTGAAAAAGCTGGCGCGAAAAGATAATCTCTTCATTATCGAGGATGCCGCTCATTCTCTGGGGGCGGAATTTAGAGGAAATCCCGTTGGTTCTCTTGTCGATATGACCGCTTTTTCTTTCTATTCCACCAAAAATATTACTACCGGCGAGGGCGGGATGGTTGTCACTAATCAGAAAAGAATAGCTGATAAGATAAGGCGATTGTCACTGCACGGAATGACATCCTCCGGTTGGAAAAGATACTCCGGCGGAGGGTGGAAATATGACATAATTGACCTCGGATACAAATATAATCTTTCTGATTTGGCCGCCGGATTGGGATTGGGGCAATTAGAACGATTCAACGCCTTTCGGGAGAAAAGGGAAAAGCTGGCGGAGAGATATTTTTTGGGGCTACAAGATCTAAAGGAATATGTCGAGTTACCGCGCGTAGATGGGAAATTACGACACGCCTGGCATCTGTTCATAATCAAGATCATTCCTGAAAAATGGAAGATTGGCCGCGATAGAATAATTGACGAGCTTGAATCTCGCGGGATAGGATGCGGCGTGCACTTCATACCGATATATCATTTTTCGTATTTCAAGAAAGATCTAAAATTGCGCCGGTCGAATTTTCCAAATACCGAAAGATCTTTCCGGCGAGTTATATCACTGCCATTTTATTTCGATTTAAGTTTCAGGCAAGTTGATCATGTTTGCGCAGTGATGCGCGATCTGGTGAAAAAATACGGAAATATCTAAGAGACTCTCTGATTAACTTTTCGATACCAGCTCAATAATCGGAGCTTCAGGAGGACATCCCAGCCTAAATGGAAACCAATGTCCGATTCCGGATGATAAATACATCTGTGATTTCCGGTTATGATATTTCCCCCATAAATACCGTCCCGTCATAAATGGCTCAAAAAAACTCTTACCTTCAAAGCCAACTTGGCCTCCGTGTGTATGTCCCGAAAGTGTGAGATCTATTCCGGTTTGGCTGGCGGGATCAAATCCTTCAGGTCGATGACACAGAAGAATCCGAAAAGCGCCCACCGGCGCCCCGTCCAGGGATTTATCAATTGTCTTCTGAAGAAAATCAAAGTTATTCTGATGGAGTCTTCGGGGATCGTCGGCGCCGCCAAAATGCAGAGGTACTCCGCCAATATATGTTGTCATACCAGACCCAATTAACAATGGAATCGAACTCTTATTATATATTTCCTTAACTTCGGCGACGCCCCGATAATATTCATGATTTCCCAATGAAGCGTAAAGCCCATATTTCGGCTTCAGTGAAATAGCCATTTCCAAGGCCGGGGGAAGAAGGGTCAGATCATCCGCGATGTCTCCTGTCAACGCTACGACATCGGGATAAAATTTAGCGGCTTTGGCTATCGCAATTTCCCAGTCGTCAAGCATCCTATAAATTCCCAGGTGTGAATCAGAAAGATGCAGAATTTTCAGGCCCTGAAGTTCGACTGGGAGATTATCGAAAATCATCGGGATACTATAGACTCTCGTATCCTGAAAAGCTCTGGCCAGGCCGGTCATGCCGGAAGAGAGAGTCGCCAGCGGCAAGGCGACGGCCATTCCCTTGAGGATCACACGACGGTTTTCATCTGGTTTTTGTGAACCATTTCCATCCACTCTTGCCCCTCTCTTCTCAAGCCAGTGGTGAATTGTATTAAGCGCCCCGGAAAAAGGAAGAGATAAGGTGAGCGCCAGAAAAAGAATCAAATTGGCCGCCACAAAAATTGAGGCGATACGAGCCAACCATTTTATTTCGTAAAAAGAAGTTCCAAACCACGTGGCTATTGAAAAAATGCCGAAAAGAGGCAACAAATAAGTGACCCTCCTTATCCATCTATATTTCCACCAGACCCGATTTAGAGTTCTTATCAGGAGAATCTCCATTGATGAAAAAATGGTCAAGGCCACAAGGCTGAAAATCAATGGGAATAGTACGCTCATGGTATTTTATTATACGAAAAGATTGCTTGGACGTCACCTATATAATGGCAATCGCGATTCAAATCTACCAGTTCCCTATAGCTAATGTGTAAGTCGTAGAACGATGTTCTGTCTCTGAATAAAGTTTCATCGGCATTTTGGGTGATTCGGTCATCTTTTTCTGATAGACAGAAAAACCCCGGCCGTTTGCACGGTCGGGGCTTCTGGGAGGGACACGCGAAAAAGGCAATTGAATTCTTTTCACCATCCCTGGCAAATGTACGACTAATTATCGCCGGGTTTTCTTCTTCCCCGTTGGCTTGGCCTTCCGCGCCGGTCCTTTCTTCAGTTTCAGCGCGCTGATCTTGCCGCGCACTGATGCCAGAGAGCGTCCCAGCTCCTTGGCAATCTTTGAGGCCGGCTTTGATTTGTATCCCTCGCGCAGTCTCCTGATTTCTTCTCCGCGCCAGGCTTTGCCCATCGGTTTTCTTGCTTTTGCTTTTCCTTTTTTCTTCGCCATTTCTGGCTCCTTTCGTTTTGACTCGGTTATCAGTTAGCTCTTAGTCTCGCGATTAAAAATCATTTTGCACTATTCCATGATGATTCAATTGTTCAATATATGGTCATATCATCAACGTATTGCTCTAATACCAATCTTTGCCGCTAAGAATAAAAATGTTAAAATCTATGTGCAACAAAAAAATGACATAATTATAATAAATAAATTTTTATTTATTGCGACCTAATGACGGGGACCGAATAAAAGTGCATCTTCTGCACCATCGTTTTTGAGACGTACGGCAGAGTATCTCTACTCCGGCGCTATCCGGCGTTCTGTCCTGAAAATGTCAATTCCGACGGAAATTCCAAAAGCGTCGGGACTGCCGGCGCATTCGTGAGGCGTACCGCAATACGCCCCTATATTTGCTTGTGAAGGATTTAGCCGACTTTACTTTGAAAATTCTTTTGCCAGAAACTGCCCGGTGTATGATCTGGGAATGCAAGATATTTCTTCAGGCGTGCCGGTAGCGATTATTTCGCCTCCGTCCTCGCCGCCATCAGGGCCGATATCGATAATATGATCGGCGGTCTTGATGACATCCATATTATGTTCGATCACCAGAACAGAATTTCCGCGGTCGACTAATTCATAGAGTACTCCCAGCAGTAGCCGGATATCCTCAAAATGCAATCCGGTGGTCGGCTCATCAAGGATATATAATGTTGAACCGGTGGCGGTCTTGGACAATTCCGCAGAAAGCTTTACCCGCTGTGCCTCCCCTCCAGATAGAGTGGTCGCCGATTGACCGAGGTGAATATAACCGAGCCCGACGTTTTTCAGGGTGATCAGCTTTCTCTTTATGCCGGGTATATTTTCAAAGAAGACGAGAGCATCATCGACCATCATATCGAGAGTATCCGCAATTGACTTTCCCTTATAGACAATTTCCAGAGTCCCACGATTGAATCTTTTTCCCTTGCAGACTTCGCAAGGGACATAAACATCTGGCAGAAAGTGCATCTCAATCTTGATAATTCCGTCCCCCTGGCAGGCCTCGCACCGCCCGCCTCTGACATTGAACGAAAATCGTCCGGGCTGATACCCGCGCACGCGCGCTTCGGGCAGTTTGGCATATAGGTCGCGAATATAGGTAAACAAACCGGTGTAAGTGGCCGGGTTGGAACGGGGCGTCCGTCCGATCGGCGACTGGTCGATATCGACTACTTTATCGATGTGCTCCACCCCCTCAATGGAATCGTAATCAAGAGGCGCTGAGCGGGAGTTATAAAATTTTCTGGCCAGAATCCTGTAAAGAGTTTCATTTATTAAAGATGATTTGCCCGAACCGGAGACGCCGGTGACAACAGTAAACACGCCAAGGGGAATTTTGACATTCACCTTCTTGAGATTATTTCCACACGCTCCTTTCAAAATAATATATTTCCCATTCTGGACACGGCGCTTTTTGGGGATAGGTATCTGTTTCCGGCCCGAGAGGTAATCGCCGGTCAACGAATCTCGACATTTTCTAATCTGCGCAGGAAGACCGGCGCAAACGATTTTGCCTCCCATATTCCCGGCGCCCGGTCCGAGGTCAATAACATAATCAGCCGATTCTATTGTCTCACGATCATGCTCGACAACTATTACAGTATTTCCGAGATCCCGCAGGTCGGTTAAAGTCTTTAACAGCTTTTTATTGTCGCGCTGATGCAGGCCGATGGATGGCTCATCGAGAATATACATCACTCCCACCAGACGCGACCCAATTTGTGTCGCCAGTCTGATTCTTTGTGATTCTCCGCCGGAGAGCGAGGATGTCGCTCGATTGAGGGTTAAATAATTCAGCCCAACATTATCCATAAAAGACAATCGCTCTCTTATCTCCTTGAGAATCTGGCGGGCAATCAATTCCTGTCTTTTAGTCAGCTTGATATTCTCAAAAAAATTCCTTGCCTCTTTTACCGACATATCGGAGACAGTCTCAATACTTTCCCTATCGATAATCACCGCCAGCGCCTCAGGCTTCAGACGAGCGCCCTTGCAGTCAGGGCAGGGGGATATCGACATATACTGCTCTATCCACTGCCTGATGCCTGAAGACTGGGTTTGGCGATAACGGCGGGATAGATGCGGAATAACGCCCTCGTAGGGGCCAATATATTCCCCCGAGCCGCGGCCGTTGGTGTGCTCGTATTGAAAATGAATCTGCTCCCGGCCGGAACCATTTAGAATTATATTTTGAATTTTAGGCGACAGCGCCTCGAATGGAGTCGAAAACTTGAAATTGTAATGCTGAGCGACTCCCTTGAGCATATTGCGGTACCAGTTTGAAATCTCTGCGCCCCAGGGGTGAATGGCACCCTGATTTATGGAGAGAGATCGGTTTGGAATAACAAGGTCCGGATCGATTTCCATCTTCTGCCCCAATCCGGAGCAGGTGGCGCAGGCGCCAAAGGGGGAATTGAACGAAAACATCCGCGGTGAAAGCTCTTCATAGCTGATCCCACACTGCACACAGGCCGATTGTTCCGAGAAAAGCATATCTTTGCCGTTGATATTCATCACCACAATTCCGCCGCCGGTCTTCAATGCGATCTCGACCGAATCAGCCAGTCTCTTTGAAGCATTTTTCTTGACCACCAGCCGGTCCACAACGACTTCAATTGTATGCTTTACGGTTTTGGCTAATTTTATATCGTTATCGGTTTCAACTATTTCGCCATCGATACGAAGTCGAACAAAGCCCTCCCGTCGGGCGGCCTCGATTACATCTTTGTGCTCCCCCTTGCGCCCCTGAACCAGAGGAGCCATCACCATTAGCCGGGAACCCTCATCAAACGATAAGGCCGAATCCACAATCTGTTCCACAGTCTGCCGTGTAATCGGACGGCCGCATTTCACGCAATACTGGACTCCAACTCGAGCGAAGAGAAGTCTCAAGTAGTCGTAAAGCTCCGTCACAGTCCCTACCGTGGAACGGGGGTTTTTAGCCGAACCTTTTTGTTCAATTGATATCGCCGGAGATAAGCCTTCGATAAAATCGACATCCGGCTTTTCCATAAGCCCCAGAAATTGACGGGCATAGGCCGAAAGCGATTCGACGTATCTTCTCTGCCCTTCGGCATAGATCGTATCGAAGGCCAGCGAGGATTTTCCCGAGCCGGAAAGGCCGGTTATAACAACCAGCTTGTTGCGCGGGATTTTGACGTCAATGTTCTTGAGATTATGTTCCCGCGCGCCTTTGACAAACAAATATTGCGACTCTGTCATATATCCTCAAAAAAGAGCAACCTATAATATACTCAATCTCTGACCGTCCGGCGTGCCTTTTTGGGGAAATTAAATATTATAGGAAATATATAAAATCACATTATGACTGTATTTCTAATCGGGATTCGGTTTGCACAAGGCATTCGATTTTTCAGGAAAATATTGCAAATTACGACTGAATCCATATAATTCATATTTGTGTCATTCAAAAACATAGATTATTTGCCAATTCCGAAAGAGCGATAAAAAGGTAATCGATCTGAATATCAAGCATCAACAATATCGCATATATATAGATGAGACTGGAAATCCAGATCTTGGATCTTCCGATAATCCCAATCATAGATTTCTAAGCCTGACTGGTGTTATTTTGGATTTGGATTATGTTAGAAGGATATTGTCTCCCGATATGGAATCGCTGAAATCGAAGTATTTTCTCAGCCATCCTGATGATCCAGTAATATTCCATAGAAAGGAAATGATAAATGCGAGACGTCCATTTGAAGTCCTTGGTAACGATAAAGTTCGACGAAATTTTGATGAGGAACTGCTCGAGTTGTTGGCTTCCTGGGAATATACAGTTATAACTGTCTGCATTGATAAGAAAAAGCATAAGGAAACCTATTTGACGTGGCGATTTGAACCATACCACTATTGTCTCGCATTATTACTGGAACGGTTTGTATTTTTTCTTGACCAAAATGGCGGCAAGGGTGATGTCATGGCAGAATCTCGAGGCGGAAAAGAAGATAAGAAGCTAAAGAACTCTTTTGAAAAACTCTGGGAAAACGGAACTGATTACGTAGACCCGACAAGGTTCCAAAAGGCATTAACAAGTAAACAAT